>CAUZJO010000093.1:0-19403 GCA_963580245.1 Candidatus Sumerlaeia bacterium
CAAAATTGACCTGTGCCTGACCCGGGATTTTTTCTGGGACTTGCCCCCTGGGGGATTCGACATACTGTTTCTCGTGCCACGGCGCGACCGGAACCCCGACTTCTTCCTCAAGGCCCAATTGTTGGCCCAACTGCGCGGGACACGACTGGCTTCGCTGAGTTTCGAAACCCCCAACTGGTTCAACGAGCTGGCCCCCCGCGCCCATGATCTGGAGCTGTGGAAGCATTGGAAACTGTGTTGCCGCAAGGCCGATCTGGTGCTCTCGTTCACTGCGGAGGGGGTCAAGTACGCCCGCAAGTACTTTAACCATGAAGAGGACCAGGCTCGTCACACGTTCTGCTACCCGCCGATCAACTCGATCGTCGCCGACGCGATTGGCGATCTCCCCAGGGAGAAGCGAATCGTCTTGTTCGCCCGCTTCGGGAACACCGAACACAAGGGGACCAACCAATTTCACGAGTTGTTTTGCGAGCAGATGCGCGGCTACACACTGGGAATGGTGACGGGCGGGGTCCGGGCGACGGATGAAATCATGGGGGCCATCGAAGAGCGGGCCCGGTGCTACGGCGTGAAGATCGAACTACTCCAGCGACTCACGGACGAAGAGAAATTCCGTTATATCAAGCGAAGTCGCCTGCTGCTCTTCCCCTCTTTTTTTGAGGGATTCGGCCTACCCCCGGTCGAGGCCCAGTATTGCAACGTCCCGTGCATCGCCTTCGACCTGCCGGTCCTGCGCGAGGTCAACGGGGACGGGATCGCTTACGTAAAACCGGGCAATTGGGGTGCGTTCCGCCAGATAATCGGCCAAGTGCTGTCGTCGGGCCGGTCCCACGATCACCTGCGTGAGGGGATTGCCCATGTCGCTCGGTTCGAAGCTTATGTGGAACGAATGAACCGGGTCGCGCTCGACCTGGTCTCGGCGAGGGGCCTTGTCACCGTCTGAGGCGTGAGCCAGTTTTTTGGGAGGGGAAAGCCTGATTAAAAAGATAAAAAGGTCTTGATATAGCCTCTTTGGCGGTTGACAGGATTTTGCACGTAATGTAAATAATCTCAAGTATGTAGGTGGTCTTTCGCCTTGGGACATCCTAGATTATTTGACCTCCTCTTTTTGCCCGGGAAGCAACGGTTGTGGCCCCCATCATCATTGTCGAAAACGTTTCCAAGAAATATTCGCGCAAGGCCAACGAGCACCTTGCCTATGGCATTTCGGACCTGCTGGCCGAAATCCTGAGCCGACCCTCCCGCCGCGACCTGCGCAAGGACGAGTTCTGGGCGGTCAAAGACGTTTCGTTTCACCTGGAGCGGGGCGAGACCTTTGGCCTGCTGGGCCGCAACGGATCGGGCAAAACAACCGTTCTCCAAATGATGAACGGCCTGATCAAACCGGACGCCGGCGCCATTCTCATGGACGGCTCGGCTCAGGCCTTGATCAACCTGGGAGCCGGATTCAACACCGCGCTGTCGGGCCGAGAGAACATCTTCAACGCGGCCGCGTTGCACGGTTTCAACCGCAAGCAGACCCGTTCGATTCTGGACCAGATCATCGATTTTTCGGGGATCGAGGAGTTTATCGACAGCCCCGTCCAGACCTACAGCAAGGGCATGTACGCGCGCCTGGGCTTCGCGGTGGCCGTCCATCTGCGGCCCGACATCCTGCTGGTGGACGAGATCCTATCGGTGGGCGATTACGCTTTTCAGAACAAATGTAATATCAAGATGCACCAGCTCAAAAAAGAAGGGGTCACCATCGTTCTGGTCTCGCACAGTCATACGTATGTCGCGCAAATTTGTGAAAAAGCGTTGTGGCTCCATAAGGGCCGGATGATGAAGCTGGGGCCGGCCAAGGAGGTCACTCAGGCTTACATCGATTTCCTCGATCAGAAGGAGCTGGAGGACCTGCGGCGAGCAAAGGAATTGAAAGGCCAAGACGCGGACGCCGCAAGAATTCGCCAGGAGAACCGGAAGGCCGCAAAGCAGAACATCTATGGAGTGATCTACGACGAGGAAGACACCGTGGGTGGGGTTGAAGTCAACTTCCTGGTCAACGGCCGGCAAGCCGACGAGCTCAGGGTCCACGATGAACTGGTCGTCCGCTACCAGTTCGATCTGAAAGTTGACGTGACCGACCTGAACGTCTCCCTGGTATTCTTCCGCAGGGACGGCTTGAAACTTACAACGATTTCGACGCTCAATGGGGACCTGCTCAAACATGTTCACCGCGGCCGGGTCCGCTGCGAAGTGCGGATTCCCGACCTTCACTTCACGCCGGGCCTCTATGGCTTGGTCATGCCCATCCATGAAGGGAAGAGTTACCTATGGCGCAACGTCGTCAAGGAATTCGTCGTCATGGGCAACGGACGGCTCACCTGGCAGTTAACGGACTTCGACTATGAATACGAGGTATTGAAGTCTTAAGGATACCGATGATGACGTTTCTGGCAAAGATGCGTAAATGCGTCGCCGGCCTGGTCCTTTCCAACCGGTTCATCAAAAAAATATTCATACGCCTGGCGTTCGACGAGCGGGTTCTGGAGCAGATCGCGACTGACGTCACGCTGCTCCATCGGCTGCAAACCAGCGAGAAGCTTCAACTGGTGTTCAAGATTCTCCTGATGCAGGACCGGGTCGCCGACAAGATTCTTCTCGATGACCAGGTGCTTGACCGGCTTTTCCTCGAAAAGAAGCTGATCAACAAGATTCTGAACTCGCCCAGGATGATGGATGGCCTGATCAGCAGCAATCGGTTCCTCGTCCGGCTCGAGTCCAAGCCCGAGGTGTTGGACCGCCTAGCCTCTCATGGAGGCTTCATTCAGAAGTTACTCGAAAGCGATAAGTTCTTCAACCAAATTGGACGCCGTCCGGCCCTGATCGAGCGCCTCCTGACCACGGAGGAGGCATTTCAAGTCATCGTTCATAATGAGAACATCCTGCGGCGCCTCCTATTCGAGGAAACGTTCTACCAATGTATTGTCTCCGACGAGAATCTACTGCGCCGCCTATTGTTGGAGGAGCACTCGTTTCAATTCTTTTTGAATCAGGAGACCTGGCTCAAGCGTCTGTTGCGCGAGGAACGCGTCTATCAGCATGTCCTTGCCGATGATGAACTTCTGCATCGACTCCTCTCGGAGGAACGGACGTATCGACGACTCCTCGGCCAGGAGAACCTGCTCAGCCGTCTGCTCACTGAAGATCGCTCGCGCGCCTTGCTGGCCGGACACGAGGAGTCCATCGACCGATTGCTCACCGATACCCGTGTCTATCGACGGATCTTAGCCAACGAAGAACTTTTTCACCGGGTCTTGGAAGAGGACCGGGCTTTTGAGTGGCTGGTTGCACAGAACAGGTGGCTGGATCGAATCCTCTGCGACCAACACACCTATATGCGGATTCTCGGTCATGAAGATCTTCTCCACCGTCTCCTTTCCGAAGATCGCGTCCTCACGCTGGTGGCCGGTCGCGAGGAATGCCTGGACCGTTTGCTCCGGGACAGCCGTCTTTACCGGGCAATCCTCGCCAACCAAGAACTCCTTGGCCGGCTCCTGGCGGAGGAGCGGTCTTTTGAGTGGTTGATGGATCAAGACCCCTGGCTGGACCGCATACTTGGCGATCCACGCACATACCCGCGAATCCTCGGCCATGAAGAGCTTGTGGAACGTCTGCTTTGCGAAGGTCACGTGCTTGCCGCGCTGGCGAGCCGCGAAGAGCTGCTGAACCGGCTGCTCGGGGACAGCCGTCTTTATCAAGCAATCCTCGCCAACCAAGAACTCCTTGGCCGGCTTCTGGCGGAGGAGCGGTCTTTTGAGTGGTTGATGGACCAAGGCCCCTGGCAGGACCGAGTGCTTGGCGATCCACGTACAACCACTCGAATACTCGGCCATGAAGAGATGCTGGGGCGTCTGCTTTGCGAAGATCGCGTGTTTGCCATGTTGGCCGGCCGCGAGGAACTGCTGGACCGGCTGCTCGGCGACCCGCGCTGCTACAAACGGATCCTGGGCAATGATCAGCTTCTGTCACGGCTCGCGTCCGAGGAGCGCTCGCTTGATTTACTGGCGGCAAGCGAGCGGTGCGTGGACCGCTTGGTCGATGATGACCGCGTATATCCCCGAGTACTCGCCAATGAGAAACTCCTCCACCTGCTGCTAAGCGAGGACCGGTCTTATGAGTGGCTGATGGGTCAAAATGATTGGCTGGACAGAGTCCTCGGCGACGAGCGGATGTACCATGGGATCTTCGGAAATGGCAAGCTTCTCACGCGGATCGTTTCCGATGATCGGTCGCTCGCGTTGCTGGCCCGTCACGACAAGTGCATCGAGGGGATCCTGCTCGACAACCGCTTGCTCGATCGAATCCTACACAATCCGAGGGCGCTCGGAAGAATCCTTACCGACGAACAACTGATTTTGAAAGTCCTGTCCAACCCCAGGGCGATCACCCGCCTGACGACTGATGGGGCCCTCCTCGATGTCGTGCTCAACGATGCTCGGACGATCAACCATTGCCTTTCCAGTCCCGAGTTCCTGACCCCAATCCTGATGAGCGATCAAGCCTTCGAGGCATCTCTCTCCAACCACGGCTTGCTCGACCGTCTGATCCGGCAGGACCGCCTGCTCGATCGAATCCTGGACAGCGAGAAGGTGACGGACAGCGTTTTGCTCGATCCAAGGGCCTTTGACCGGATGTTGGCCCAAAAGCGCCTGCTTAGCCGTCTAATCACCAGCAACGCCGTTTTGGAAATGATCGTGAAGGATCCGACCTTGCTCGAGCATTTGCTCAGCACGAACGAGGCGCGTGACTTTTGTCTGAGACATCCGATTTTTCTCAATAAAATGATTCATAGCGATGTGACGATCGAGGCGATTCTCACGGATGATGAACTGGTCGGCAAACTGCTCGATAATGATCAAGTGTGTAAGCGGTTGCTGGGCGGCAACCGGGGCATCGATCGGATGGTCGCCGACAAGGCCCTCGCTCAGCGATTGCTAACGGATAAGCGGTTCCACGAGAAAATCCTGCAGGACGACGCCCTGTGCGCCTCGGTCATCCTTAATCGGTTGATGAGGGATGACCAATTGCTCGAGCGGCTCGCCGCGGACGAGCGCCTGCTTAAAATGCTAAGAGCGAACGAAAAAGCGGTTGAGGGGGTGCTGCTTGATGGCGGCCTGACGGGCATGCGATCCATTTATGATCGGTTGAATGCGCGCATCGACCTGCGGAAGACCTGGCGCGTGATCGTCCCGATGGTCCGAGTCGACGAAGCCAAGATCGAAGATCAACTGCGCCAGGCGGAGAAGGGCCTGACCAATGCCGGGGAGGTGCGCGACGCCGTTCTCGGGTTGATTTCTCGCGACCATGAGGTCTTCTTGGCGGAGGCCGTCTTGACGTTCAGCGACCAACATGCTTTGTGGACCCAACTAAACGAGATTCTCATCTTCGAGGAGTATTACTTCGAGACCGAGCTTGAACACCCCTTGGTCCTGGATTGCGGAGCCAATTTCGGGATGGCGACATACTATTTCAAAAAGCTTTACCCCAAGGCCCGGATCATCGCGTTCGAGCCGTATCCTGAAATGTTCGAGCTGGCCAAGTTGAACTTCGCGCGCAACCATTTTGAAGACGTCGAACTGCTGCCCTTCGCGTTAGCCGAAGAAGACCGGACCTCCAAGTTTTACGTCTCCAAATCCTACTCGATGGCCGGCTCGCTGACCGAGCGACGACGCCAATTTGATGACGAGGTCCATGAGATCAACGTCGAATGCCGGCGACTGAGTCATTACCTGCGCGAGCCCGTTCACTTCCTGAAACTGGACATCGAAGGGAACGAAGAGTTGGTCATTGAGGAGGCCCGTCCGTATCTATCCAACGTCCAAAGTGCCTTCATCGAATACCATCACGGCGCGGGCCTGCAAGCCAACCGATTGGAAAACATCCTGCACGTGCTCGACCAATGCGGCTTTGATGTGCACGTGTCCAAATCGTTTAATTATCAACGAACGACGGGTAAGCGGCCTCTCAGTTACGTCAGAGACCCCTATTCGGTCAATATCTGGGCGCGCAATCGCGACTGGAAGGCCGCCCCCGAGCCCAATCCCAATCCCTCCACAAAAAGGGTGAAACGCAAGTCGACCGCTCGCGGGACCGCGAAAAAGGCCACGCGGGCGATCAAGCCGCCAAAGCCGATTGCCACGACCGTCACTCCGAAAGAGTCAAAGAGTCCCCTAAAACAGAGCGGCTGACATCATCCCCCCGATCATCGTGGATGAAATGAACGCGACGGCGGTCGAGTCGGCGGGCGCGTTGGAATGAATTACCTCGACGGTTTAATCCGACTCGGCTTGGAGAGACTGCCCGAACCCGCGGCCCGGTCCGAGCCATCGTGGGTTTATAAAATGCTCATTGTTCATGGTGGCCGACGTGGACCTTTGGCGCGTCCGCGAAATCACGCCACACGCGTTCTGCATCCTCGGCCGCCACCTCACCGTCATGGATGTAAAACCGATAGCGGAGAACGACGTCTTCTTGCGGGGCGATCTCCCAATCTCCCAAGAATGCCGCCACGAAACAGAAATACGGGATCGTTTCGTTTGCGCGGATCGGTTCGGGGTGCCGGAAATTCTTTGGGTGGCTCATGACCGTGAGACCCGACCACACATCAGCGGTCGATCCGGACATATCGCACCAACGGACGCGCGTGTGATTGGCCTCGCTCCGCGTTTTGCCCTCCGATGTTAAGAACCGGCATTTGTCGCCATACCATTCGGGTGCCCCCCGGATCGCCATCCCGCCCCAGGTCGTCTCGCGAACCAATACGGGACTGGCCGTCGCGCAGCGGAGCGTGGTGGTGACATCCCAAACCCAGTATCCCGCCTCCGGACCGCCGACGTTCCACGCGCGAACATCCCAGAACTCCTTGAGCGCAACTTTCTCCCCCTCGGGCGCGGCCAGATCGATATGGTCCTGAATCACGCGAAAACCCCCGAAGACCGGGCCGCTCGTCTTCTCCTCCAGGCCCCCGAATTGGACGGTCGCCTTCCCATTGAGCAGGTCCCAGAAGTTCGGAGCGCGACCTTCGAACGTGATTTGAGTGAAGGCGAGCCAGATGCCGAGTTGGTGGAGATAATCCTTGGCGCGATCGGTCACCACCTGACCCGAAGGCGACCAGGCCGGGTTGATGTAACCGCTTCGCTTGTATTTCGGATCGGCGTCGGGCGGAAGGGGCGTGATCGCGGTGTTGTAGCGCAAGACCTTTACGTCGCCCCGTCTGATCTCGAGTGCTTCTTCGGTCTGAACGACTTCCATGTTCGAGGCTTCTTCGCCCGGCCCTTCCTGTATCTCATAGGTTCGCTTCCCGCCGGCCGGGGTCTCACCCTGCAATATCCACCAGAGGCGCGAGGGCTTGCCCGATTCAAGCTGAGAGGGAACCGGCGTCCGCTCGCCGTCCTTGATTTCCACGACCCGCACTGACGCGACCTGGTCATCCAGCCAGCCCAAGGAAATCGAAACAGGCGTGTCCAATCGCGCGTGCTCTCCCGCCTCGGCAATAACCTCCATCGGCGGAGTTGTCGCGCTCCGAGCCTGCTCGGCACTGATCGCACATGCCACAAGGACCGCAAGACTTCCCACGCCGAACACGTTCATGACCGCTTTTCCCGTGAAGACTCTCAGCATTGATTGACCTCCGTCTCGAGCAACTCCAACATCCCTATTCCGGCTTGGGCCAGTCGAGATGTTTATGAATGAAATCGAACGTTCCCTGCTTTTGCATCGTGTGTCCGCCATTATGATACTCGATGGCGGTCCTGTCGGCCAAACCCAACTGATCGTACATCCAGCGGACCTTCGAGTATTCGAACGCGACCCACGAATCGTCGGAGACGGTGTCGTGGTGGCCGCGCTCGACCATGAACGGCCGCGGGATCATGAGATACGCCATTTCGGCGTGGCTGAACGTGCTGCCCATGTTGAAATAAAATACTTCCCATTCACCGTGAAAAATAAAACTGTAGCGATCGTGGCAGGTCGCGACCTTGCGCGTCCAGTCATTGAAGTCGGCCGAACAAATCGAAAAGCTGTAGCCTTCCAGAATGGGCGGTACGTGGACGGCCGTCTCGCCGCCGAAACTGAGGCCGTAGAAACCGATCCGCTCGGCGTCGACGAACGGCAACGTCGCCAGCCAATTCAGAATCTGCTCATGCTGCGGTAGGATAAATGAATAGAGCGTCGCCTTCATCAATTGCGCCTTGCGAGTAAGCATGCGAAAGCGCTTCCCGTCGCGATAAAGGTTGTGCGGCGAGAACACGATGAACCCACGATCGGCCAGGTCGCTTCCGGCCCCTTGATAGGCCCCGTAGGCCGGGTTTTCCGGATCGGTATCGAGAAGGTGCTCGGGCAATCCTTCGTTTCCGTGTTGCACAACCACCACCGGTCGCTTTTCGCCCGGTTTCAAGTCCTTGGGCACGGCGAGGATACCCCAAGCGATCAAGTCCGGGAACACGTCCAGCACGACGTCGTAACCGATCCACTTCTCCCTGTCGTAAATCTTGCGCGAGCGCGGGTTCGGCGGCAACGCGGCATCATGAAACTTACCCAGCACTTCCTCCCAAAAGTAATCTCGCAACGGCCCGCTTTCCCGCGCGAACTTCTCGGGCGGATAGATTTCCGCCTCGGGCGCGCCCGCCCAGCGACTCGCTTGGTTCTCGCCGAACAATTTGTCGATCCCCGGATGGAGTTCGCGGCAGAAGCGGTTGCGCACCTGGTCGGAATTGGGGATCAGCCACTGTACGTGTTGTTCCAGTTCCTCGACCTGTCGCTTTTGCCGCGCGTCGGGGTCGAATAACTCGCGCCTATCGGAGGGCGGTGGACTTCCGCTCGCAAGCGTTGACTCGACGCCCAGCAACCGGGCGAACCCGCCCAACGCTTCCGGCGACGCGGGACCGACCGGCCCCATGTCGTCCCCATGGACAAGGAATTTCGCTTGAAACCCAGGCTGGACGAGCGTGTCGATACGGTCGAATTCAGCCTGAACGTTCTCCAGAGGCGGAGTCTCGAGCCGGCCGGGCGCCGCCGTATTGCCCGGTCCGCTCGGAGGACCGTCCACCTTGGGTTCCTCGCTGTATTCGACGATCAAGCCGCGGGGGGCGACCAAAGAAGCGATCTCGGCGTCGCCAAACTCGTGCAACAAGGCCCACACGCTGCGGTAGAGGGGTTCCTCCCACGTCCGCTGGCGCGATTTGAAGTAGCCGCTCACCAGCGTCGCGTCGATCCGCGGATCCACCGCCGCGGCGTAAAACCCGATGAGCCCACCTTCTCCATAACCGGCCACGCCCACCTTCACCTCTCCGCCGGCACTCTGTTGCATCCAGTCGATCGCGGCCTGCACCTTCGCAACCTCGTAACCAATGACATGGCGGCCCATCACGAAGGCCATCCGGTGAATCCATTCACGATGGGTCTGGTTCGTGAAGTGGGGACTGGGTTCGGAGCCTTTACTGGATATGAAATCGCCGGACCAGCGCGCCGTGCGATCGAGCAGCACCGGGACGATGACCTGGAACCCGTTCTCGGCAAGGATGCGCGCGAATTGAGATTCAGCCGGCACGCCTTCGGCCAATCCGACGATTTGCTCCGGAGTCTGGTCCGCATCCGGAATCGCGACCACGTGGCCGATCGGAATGTCCTTGGGCTGGAGCAGCAAGCCTTCGCCCCATATCCCTTCAAACACCGACCAACGCACCTGCTCGACCCGATATGTATCCGTTTCCGCAACCACCGAAGGGTCATTCACGTCACCCATGCGTTCCATCTTGACCGACGCCCGCTCGTCCACCATGCCGATGTATTTCATGAAACGCCGCCGATTCGGTTCGACGGACTTCTCATAGGCCTCCGGCGAGGAAAAGTCGCGGTTCCAGAATTCCCGGCGCGTCTCGATCGACTCGTCGATCTTGCGATCCATATACCGCTCGGCCCCATCCATCAGTTTGACGTCCAGCTTTTCGGTCCACGTCAGCGGCTCCGTCCCCGGCAGCGTAACGATATCCTGGGCCCTTGCGCCGGTCGTCGCCCACGTAGCCGTCAGGAACACGACGTAAACCAAACGCCTCATCATCTTCACACCTTTCACCTCACCTTTCGATCCTGGCAAAACGCCTCGACTTCCCCCGGATAACCACATCAATTCAACAGGGATACTCGCTCAATTCGATCCCGATTGCAAGCGCATGGAATTGCCGCGCGCGTTCCTTCCGTTCGCCTGGAATTCGTTCTGGCGCCCTCTCCCCTACCCTGTATCAATAATTGGACATCTGTAAGGCAGCCCCCAGCCATGCGCCGAAGAGCGAGAGTGCAGACGGATTTAAGACTTAACGGTGCGGGTTCACGCGAGTGTTCCGGCACATTGAATCATGCGAAAGGATCGATCCATGCTAAGCAAAGCATCATCGGAACGGCGTCTGGGATCCCGCCTGCCGGTCAGACTCGAAGTGGACGCTATCCAAGTCGGCGCGTCCGCGAATGAGGGCGTCATCCCCGGTCTGACGCGGGACATCAGTCCCAGCGGGCTTTTCATCAGTTCTTCGAGACCTCTGGAGATCGGTTCCGAATGCCACCGCATGCTTTACCCCGAGGATTTTCCCTCGGAGACCGCGGTTCGCATGGAGGGATTGGTGGTCAGGCGCGAGGACATGGGGAACGGCATCCACTTCACCGGGCTTGATGATACCAGTTCAACGATGCCGGGCCAACCTCGGCCCCCGCTGGACGCCGACAGCTCGCCGGAATCGTGGAGCACCGCCTTTCATCGCCGGCGCTATCTCGAGTGGTGTGATAAGAGTCAAACCGTCGAATCAGCCTGGAGTAAACTGAAATCCTACTTATGCGTCTGGTAAGCCATGCTCAATTATATGAACCAATTATACTTCCTAAGTCGCTCCCATGAGCAGACAGACCAGCGGCCGCGACAACCCCTCTCCCGGCCGGTTCCAAGCCGTGGACGCTCGGCTTCCCCTTTCGAGGACGGCCACGGGCAAGAACTGAAAGCCCCTCCAGTGGATAACCAACCGGGTGGACGTCGCCGCGAAAAAGCCACGGTTTAGGCGCTATCTCGAGACATTCAGTTTTCGCGCCGGCCCCTAATCCTCCGATGGATTCTTGTCGTTGAGATTCTAGGCCCCCTCGGGTTCATCGTGTTGCGCGATGGGAATCTGGGGCCGGCGACGCGCATCGGACGGGCCGTCCGTTCAGGTTCCGCTCGCGTGTTGATGCTCGGATTGAGATACCTACGCTTATGAGCCCAGGTGATGCCCGCCAGACCATTTTTATCCGGTTGCTGCTCATTCTCGCGGTGGCTTACACGGCGTGGTCCTATATGAACCGCGGGGGCGTGGGGGAAGGTCATGCCGCCCCTGAAATCGAACTGAGTCAATTGCTCCAGGCCCCCCAAAATCTGAAACGGAGTTTGCGCTCGATTAGGGACAAATACGTCGTCCTAGACTTTTGGGCCACCTGGTGCGGGCCATGCGTTCAGTCGATTCCCCACCTCAATCAGTTGGCCGGAGCCTTCGAGGACCAGCCGGTCCAGTTTATCGCGATCACCGAGGAGAACGAGGCGACCGTCACCCCCTTTCTGGACCGGTATCCGATCAACGCCTGGGTGGGGCTAGACCACGACGGCCAGACGTTCCGGGCGTTCGGAGTCAAGAGTATCCCCACGACATTCGTCATCGGTCCCGACGGACGCATCCTGCGCCGGTCCCACCCCATGGAGCTGACCGAAGCCAAACTGGCCGGCCTGATCGGCGCCGACTGATCCCCGCGACTCCTTGCTCGCCATAAGGGCCCGCTCGGTCCCCCCCGCTTTCGGACTGGACGATTCCCTCCGTTTCGTGTTTTTTTTGGTCCGACGTATTCGGCCCACACGCGGAAGGGACGAGATGAAGGACAAATCGCGACGCTCAGCTCCCAAGACCAAAAAATCCGCCGCGAAATCCGCCCACCAGCCACGCACGTTGGCGGCCTGTCGGCGCAGGATTGACGAAATCGACGGCCGGCTCATCGATCTGCTCGACCAGCGCGCGCGCGTCGCCCGGCGCATCGGCGAGATAAAGCAGCGTTCGGGCCGCTCGAAATTCGATGCGGGGCGTCATATCGAGAAGCTGCGCAAGATCGCGACGCGCGGGAGCGGGGATTTCCCGATTGACGGCCTGCGATTGGTCTTCGGCGAAATCCTCTCGGCCTCCCTGGCGCTCCAGGCACCGCAGACCATCGGCTATCTCGGCCCCAAGGCCACCTTCTCACACATCGCCGCCACCCGCGCGTTCGGCAGTTCGGTCACATACGAACCTTATTCCTCGATTCCCGAGATTTTTCAGGCGGTCGAGAAGAGGCGGATCGACTTCGGCATCGTCCCGGTCGAAAACTCGACCGGCGGCGTCATCCACACCACGCTCGATATGTTGATGCACTCCTCGTTGTCGATCTGCGCCGAGATCCATATTCCCGTCCATCATCACGTCATGTGCAAGGGAGAGCTGGAGAAGATCAAAAAGGTCTGCACGCATCCCCAGATCCTGAGTCAATGCCGCGAGTGGCTGCAAGCGAACCTGCCGCGGGCCCGGCGCCAGGAAACGGCCTCCTCGGGCGTGGGGGCCGAGATGGCCGTCAAGGACCCCACCGTCGCCGCCATCGGCCCGGAGCTGGCCGCCAAGGACTACGGCCTGCCGATCCTGGTGCGCCACGTCGAGGACCGTCATGACAACGTCACGCGGTTCATCATCATCGGGCGTCAAAGCCCCATGCCTTCGGGCAACGATAAGACCTCGATCATGTTCTCGGTCAAGGACGAACCGGGCGCGTTGCGGCGGCTGCTCGATCCCTTCTCCAACCGCGGGCTGAACCTGACCAAGATCGAGTCGCGGCCCTCGCGCCGCCGCGCCTGGGACTACCTCTTCTTTGTCGATATTCACGGCCACATGAACAACCGGCCCATCGCCGAGGCGCTTGAAGAGCTGAAACCCTTCACCACCTACCTGCGGGTGCTGGGTTCATATCCGATCGACCCATATGGCGACACACAAGATTGATGCGCATTCCAACCTTGAGACACCGACCGTCGAGCGAATTCAAGCCCATCCGGTGCCTCGTTGCGATCTGCGCGCTGGTGTTGACCTCGAGCTGGCCCGGCCGCGCCTGGGCCCAGGGCGCCGATGGGGGATCGGGGGGAGAAGAGCCCCCGCTGCTCATCGTCGGCATGGCCGCCGCCATCCTCGTCCTGGTCGCCGTCATCGTGCTGCTGGCGCTCCAGATTGGGAAGCTGCGCTCGCCCCGGGGTAAGTGCTCCGCGGAAGACGCCCAGTCCGGCGGCGAGAGAGCGGGACCGACCTCCGCCGAAACCTCCAAGACCGAGGAGCAGGCCCAAACAATCGAGTCGAGCAAAAAGGTCATTCAGGACCTGCTCGTCAACCTCTCGGAGATGGTCAACGACCTGATCGAGCAGCAATCGTCGTACAGCGGCCGAATGGAAGACCACAAATCCGAAATCCAAAAAATCACGACCGTGGCCAAGTTGTAGGAGACGGTGAAGATCATCGTCAGGGAACTGGACGAGATTCACGCGGCGGGTGAAAGATATCGCGACCAGCTCAATGAGGCCCACGACAAGGTCCAGAGCCAGAAAGAACTGATGGAAGAGATCCAAACCGCCGCCAAGATCGATTTCCTCACAAAAATCGCCAATCGGCGGGCGTTCGATGAGCGACTGGCCGAGGAGTTTGCCCGCGGCAAGCGTTATGATCACCCGTTTGCGCTCGTCCTACTCGACATCGATCACTTCAAGGCGATTAACGACAAGCACGGGCACGTGGCGGGCGACAAGATGCTGCAACTGGTCGCCATGAGAATGGAACAGCAGGTGCGACTGACCGATTTTGTCGCGCGCTACGGCGGCGAGGAGTTCGCCATCCTCTTGCCCGAGTCCTCCGCCGAGCAAGCGTTGGTCGTCGCCCAGAAGGTGCGCGAGGCCGTCGAGCAGGCACGGCTGCGACACGACCGCGAGACGCTCCGAGTCACGATCAGCGCGGGTGTCGGCGAAATGAATCCCAAACGGGACACCCCCGAGATGCTCACCAAACGGGTCGACGCCGCCCTCTACCGGGCCAAGCAATCGGGACGCAACCGCGTGGAAAAGGCCGAGCCGCCGCCGTTGTTCCGGGGGGGGGTAATGGGAACGCGTCGGATCGAACCGGTGAGCGGTGCCGTACTCCATCTTCATCCCGCCAATGGTGGTCCGTCTTTAGGGCCATAGGGTGTGATTCCGAAATGGGAGTGCGGAAGACAACGGGATTGGGGGTAGAGGCAAGGCCGACATCTCCACAAAGGCTTCGAACCCCACGAAGTCTACTCGATGGGGTTGACACCCGCCGCGCCCTTTTGGATCGGCTCTCGGCTCCCGTCCCTCGTCCTCGTAATCGACTTCATCCACGCCTCCCACCTCGATTGCGGCCCGAGAAAAAGACCGATTACGAGAACGAGGGACGGGAGCCGAGAGCCGAACACCAACCAAACCGGGAACCCTTCATCGAAGCGGCGCCTACTCCCAAAACTGAATCTCACCCAGGGCATGATTCCGCACGGTGTTCACCTTGACATTCAAAAGACCGCATCCGTGAGCGACCCGCAAAACCTGCTGTTCACGATCAATCTGTTCGGCTATACCTTGTCCATCACCACATGGACCGTGTTTGGTCTGGTCGGCAACGTCCTGTTTACCGCCCGCGTGCTGGTCCAGTGGGTCGCCAGCGAGCGGGCGGGCCGGTCGGTCACGCCCGTGGCCTTCTGGTGGCTGAGTCTGGCGGCGGCCGTGATCATGATCACCTACGCCTTCGGCCGCGGGGAAATCCCTTTCATCTTGGGCTTGGGCGTCACGCTGGCACCCTATACGCGCAACCTTGTGATCCATTATCGACCCGGCCGCCCCCCGCGACCGCTGGGGGTGATTCTGACCGCCGCGGTCGTGCTGGCTTGCGTCCCCGTGCTCATCTATTGGAAGAAGGCCGCGGAGCTTGACGGCTGGTTTTACTTCGGCCTGGTCGCGACCGCGATTTTTTATAGCCGCTTCTTCGTGCAGTGGATCCACGGCGAATCCACCCGCACCACTCAATTGCCGCTTACCTTCTGGGTCCTTAGCCTGGCGGGGTCGGTGATGCTGTTGGCCTACAGCATCGTACGCGAGGACGCCCCGTTTATTCTGGGGTTCCTCTTCAACGCGATTCCCTACGTGCGCAACATCATCCTGATCCGTCGGCCGAACCCACCGGGCCCGGATACGGCCGCCTCCGCGCCAACTCGAGAGGACCGGACTTGAATCCAAAGCATCAGCCGGATCAGCTCGATAAGCCCAAGCAGCACTGACCCGCGCTAATCGATTGATCAACCCACAACGAACCAGAATCCAGTTGATCCCCCATGGGGCGGCCCTTATAACAAGGCTCCCATGGGCCAGGCGCATCCCCCACGCAAACTCAAGATCCTCCACGTCAACATGCACCATCACTGGGGCGGGCAGCCCAATCGCATCCTGACCGAAAGCCTGGGCCTGCGTGAGTTGGGGCATGAGGCGTGGGTGGCCGGCCCACGCGGGTGCGTGCTCGTCGAGCGCGCGCGCCAGGCCGGGCTGCCGACGTTCGACGCGCTCGAATTGCGTCGCGGGTTCCGTCCGCTCTCGTTCCGGCGCGACTATCTGGCGTTGCGCCGCTTGCTGTGGCGCGAGCGCTTCGATGTCCTCCATTCGCACGGCTCGCAGGATACCTGGATCGCGACGTGCGTGGCCCGCACCGTCTCGCCCCGGCCCGTCCTGGTTCGCTCGCGGCACAACACCTTCCCCATCGCCGGCCACCCGCTCAACCGCTGGCTCTATAAACAGTTCGACTGGGTCATCACGATCAGCCCGCAGGTCAACGCAGGGGTGACGCGCGCGGTGGGCTACCCCCCCGAGCGGATCACGGCGATCTACTCGGCGCCCGATCCCGAGCATTTTCATCCGCGGCCGCCCGACCCGACGCTACGCGCCGCATTGGGCATCCCCGACGGAGCCCCCGTGGTGGGGATGGTCGGGCGGCTCGCTCCCGAGAAGGGCCATCACTTGCTCCTGGGCGCGGCGGCGCGCGTGCTGGCCGAGTTCCCCCAGACGCGGCTGCTCTGCGTCGGCAAAGGCCGCTCGCGCCCCGCCATCGAGCGACTTGCGCGCGAGCTGGGCATCGAGAAGAGCGTCATCCTGACCGGTTTCCGCACCGACGTGCCCGATCTGGTCGCCCTGTTTGACGTTTTCGCCCTCACGCCGACATCCGGCGAGTCGCTCGGCACGTCGATCCTCGAAGCCTTCTGCATGGAGAAACCGGCGATCGCCACCGAGGTCGGCGGCACCGGCGAATCGGTCCGCGACGGCCAGACCGGATACCTCATCAAAAAAGCCCCCGAGCCGATCCAGATTGGACAACTGGCCGAAGCCATCCTCAAACTCCTCCGCGACCCCGAACTCCAAAAAAAAATGGGCCAGGCCGGCCGTCGACTTGTCGACGAACGGTTCCATCCACGGATTTTGGCGGAACAAACGGCGGCGCTGTATTTACGACTGGTTCGAGAGAAGGGAAAAGGATAGTATTCACGAGGACGTCTATAACGAATTGAGACGCTTTTTCGATGAAAAACCTTCAACATCGTCCTTGGCTGTATCCTGTTGGTCATCCTGCTGTTGGCTGGGGCGTATTTTGGCGTGCTGTGGTGGTTCAAGCGCCAGACCCTGACCGGCCTGACGCCTCAGGAGCAGGCGGCGTTTACTCAATGGCGGACGGCTCCGATCAAGTTGCCTCCCGAGGCGTTGGACGTCGAGCCCTGGCGACCGGAGACGATTGAGGCGGCCGGAAGCGTTCCGCCGGACGTGGATCGAGCATCAAGCGTCCGTCAATCAACCCGCGCAGCCCGAGGCGGAACCCATCGCGTCGGATGGCGCCGAGAAGGAGGACGCGTTGATCGAAGCCTTTCGCCGGCTGGTCGGGCAGCCTGATTACGAAATGGCCGCCATCATCGCGACCGCCCACCCGTTCGCGATCAACATGTACGGCGTCAGGGCCTTCGGGCCGGCCCAAAGCGTAAGCGTCATTTTAAAAAACTGCGCCAATTCACTCGCGAACGGGGGGCGGTTTGAAGAAGCCCTGTCGGCGGCCGAGTTGGTGGTCCGTGGGGGCTTGGCCAACCCTTACCCCCTTTAAACCGAATCAACCTCCAACCGCTCAATCCGGGCTTCCATAATGATCGCTTGGTACGCCAGCAGGACCGTCCTCCGGGCACTGGGCCAAGGTTCCGCGCGTCTTGAGGTCGTCAGCTGTTCGATACTTGCTTCCTCAACCGCGGCCCGTTCAGGAGCCGCCCGATCCACGTGTAGCGTACCACCACTTGGTAACACGCCAGCAGGACCCCGGTCGAAGCCGCGATGAGGACCGCGAACTTCACGATCGCCGGCAGGTTGACGCCGCGCAGCAGCGCCTGTCCCACGATTATCAGCGGCAGGTGCACGAGGTACAGCCAGTATGAGGCGTCGGATACGTAGCGCACGCGCGGGCGTTCTCGGCTGAGTACCGTCTCAAACAGACCTATGAGCCCGAAGATCATCAGCCACGCGTAGAGCACCTGGCCGAGGTTGGCCAGCGAGCGACGCGTGCCCTCGTCGCCGGCCAGTTGTTTCCCCCAGGATGTGTGGAGTGCCAGGGCCAGGGCCACCGGCAGCAGCAGTAACGCGAGCGGTAGCTGGATCCACCAGCCACGGCCGAGCCGGTCCGCCGCTCCCGGCGTCCCGTATATGAGCGCTCCGAAGCCGAAGAAGATCGCGAAGTGGGCCAGGACGTGGGGTATCGGAATCAGGCCCGCCGATGTGTCTGGACCGAAGCCGGGCATGGCACCGCCAAAGTGCGTGAACGACTGTGTGAGCATCGTGAGCGGCAGCAGCCAGAGCAGGCACAGCGGCGATGCGATGAGAACCGCAGGGACAGGCACACGCGGAAAGAGGCCCGACACGACAACCACGAGCACGAAGCCGGCCACCAGCCAGCACAGGAACCAGAGGAACCAGAGGTGGTGGAAGAAGGGAAAGACCATGAGCCCCCGAACCAGGGCACCGAGCAGGTCCGGCCCGCCTTTCTTCTTCTCGCGGCCGGGCGCGTCCGCCTCGAGTGGTTCCCCGTCCGGGTCCTCCGCGAGTCCCGAAATCGCCGCGCGGCTCTCGATCATCTCCCGGATCCGGTCACGGCCGGCAACGACGGCATCGAAGTCCACCGGCACCTTCAGGAGGCCTGCGATGAACTCCGTCGTGCGCTGGTCGTGTCGCATGGCATCGAGCGGCGTTTCGTCGCGGATATTACGCGCATCGATCTCGGCTCCCGCGTCAAGAAGCAGAGAGGCAGCGTCGGCCCGGCCAAAGAAGGCTGCGGTGTGCAGTGCGGTGTTGCGATCACGGTAACGGGCGTCGGGATCGGCGCCGGCCTCGAGCAGGTAGTTGACGACGTTTCGCCGGTCACCGATCACCGCCCACGCCAGCGGACTTTGGCCGAAGATCGGCTCCTCGCCGTCTATGGAGACACCGCGCTTGAAGTGGCCACGAACTGCTTCCAGGTTGCCGTAAGCTGCGGCGGTCCAGATGTCCTTCCCGGTGTCGGCAGCGTCGTAGGTCGTGTTACCCGATCCTGCCCAGATCACGATGCCCCACATCGCGGGGACGATCGTCACGCAGCCGAGAGCGAGAGGCAGCGCAATCCGCTTGGCTCGCTGGCGCAGTAGTCCGCCGAGCCCACGCTTTCGCCAAAGCATCGCGGTGAAGAATCCACTGAGCAGAAAGAACAGCGGCATGCGGAAGCCGTGGATCGCCGAGGCGAGGAGCCCAAACCCTGGCGAACGGAACCGGTCTTGCACCACCCAGGGCAACTCGACGAAGGACAGTGCCGCGTGCAAAGCGATGCCCAGCAGCATGGCAAAAGCACGAAGGGCGTCGAGATCGTGGCGGCGAGTGTCCATGATGTTAGGGTAGCAAGACTCCACAGTAATCGCCTGATTTGGCCGGAATCAAAGGGGGATACGCTCCTGAAGTAGTAAGCGAACGCAGCTACACCACGAGCGGGCGATTGTCAACGGCCGAGGAGTAGGCCTGTGTCCCTCGATCATTAGGCGAAGCTGACCTACCCGACATTTCCCATTTCGCTAACCAAACCGTTCGATCCTCAAAATCTTTAAGTGGATTATCCCACCGTGCCTGGCCAAAGGCAAGGGATTTGACCATGGATTCTGGCCGAAGAAGCTCTTTTGAGTTCTCACGGCCGGAAATTTCAACATTCACCCCCATGGATCACCTCCTTCTCTGACGGCAA
>CAUZJO010000094.1:0-19374 GCA_963580245.1 Candidatus Sumerlaeia bacterium
CGGTTCGAGGAAATCCCGTTGGCGCGCTTTGCCGTCCAGAATGCCGGCGATGTGTTCCTAACCCAGGCGCGCTTCATTGTCCAGACCCGGCAACTTGCCCAGCGTCGCCACTGTGCGCTGACGCGGTTCCCGCGACGTGCGAACCGACTCCACCAGGGTCCAGTAATGATACGTCTCGCCATTCTTTTTGCGGTGATGTCGCCTGAGAAACATGAGCGCGGACCCTCCTGGATCGCGCTCAATTTTGACAACGCGAAAGGCCCGTGGCAAGGGGGTGGTCTGCACTACATGGGCATGTCAGAGACGGATTTGAACAAAATCAATCCTCCGTATCGTGCGATCACCCGAAAAATCACCCGACTGAAGCAAGTACTGCGGAAAATGGGTTAAGGAATCGCCGAAAGGTTGAGCGCTTAAAACAACGCCGGCCGCGTGAGGTTGGCGAGGTTGGTGTTGGCGGCGTGGTTTTGGAGGAGCTTGATGAACTTTTCTTGCACGCCGGTTGAGTGCTGGAGAATCATGTCGACCTCGGCGGCGGCGCGCAGCCAGGCCAGTTCATCGCAGGGCACTCCCTCGCGCAGCGAGATCAAGAGCGCGACGAACCGCAGCTCGATCAGCGACAACACGGACAGGAAGTAGCCGAAGCGCAGCGTCTTGCTGCGATAGATGAGCGGGTTGGGGTAGAGGCGCGAGGCGAGAAAATTGCGCTCGATCCGCTCGAAGCGCGGCAGGTTGGGCCGGACGAGTCGGTCGTAAGCGTCCAGGATTTGGCGGTGTTCGGCGGATTCGGGGCCTTGGGCCAGCACTTCGCGCACGCCTTCGAAGACTTGCGGGACCTCGTCGCTCTGCTCCATGACGTTGATCAGGATGTTCAGATAGACCACGTCCAGTTCGGTGACCGGCTCCAGCGCCTCGCAGTGGGCGTGCAGGGCGGCCGGGTCGAGCGTCCAGACTTGATTGAGGAGATCGACAAGCTCCGGCAAGCGGCAAACCGCCCGGCCATGCTGCTCGACGTGGGCGACCGCCTGGCCAAGCAGGTAGAGGCCCTGGGCCGGCGTGAATTCGTTCCGCGCGAGCCATTCGGACGCCCAACGCCAGAAATAATCGAACGTCGCCCAATCGGGATGGGCGCCCCTCGCGAAGGTGGGCGGGTCGGCGCCGGGGCCGAACGAGATGCCCTGAAGCTTGGGATACCACTTGAAGACCTTGCCTGGGGCCGTCTCGCGTAGGCCGCCTTCGTCCGGCAGCAACTTGGCCGACGTCGGGCAGGTGTAGGACAGCGTCAGGTAAACGCCGGGGGGCGTCCCCACCGCCAGGCGTGGATAGCTTTGGCAAACCCCCGGCAGGACATCGTGGCCTCAGCGGTGCTGCGCGGTGCACGTCGAGTTGCCGCAGCCATCTTCGCCCACGAACGTGCAGTGTCCGTCCGAGTTCTGGCCGAACGCATGGCTCCGGCCCCCTTCTTTGCCGATTGCGAAACAAAGCTTTTCTCGATCTCCGGGGCGGCCAGCCCTGACTCCGACATCGCGCGGGTCATCGTCCGGTGTTCGCCGTCGCTGATGTTGATCCCCCAGGGCTGCCGGCAGCAGTGGCCCGAATTGCCACAGACGTAATCGGCATGCAGCCTGAGGACGCGGAAGACCGAGCCGTCGAATGGGCGGTCGTTAATCGAGATGGGGCGGGTTTGGGTCGCGGGCATCGTTGGAGCGTTCTCAATTATTGGTATCGACCCGCGCTCGCCCCTTCACAAGCGAATTTGGGTCAACTCCCCGATTCGCTTGTATTATCCTGGGGCGTGGCGTCTATTGGTGGCGTCTATTGTGAGTCGCATTCTTGGAGACGAGGTCCGCGCGCACTTGGATAGAATCTCTCTCATTCGGCCTCTCGGTTACGTCTTTCTTCTTTTTTGCGTCGTTTATATCAGCCTCAAGAACGACGTCTATTTCGATGACGCGTTCATTACGCTGGCCTACTCGCGCAACCTGGCGGCGGGCGAGGGGATGGTCTACCGGCCGGGCGAGGCGGTGCTGGGGACGACCACGCCGCTGTGGTGCTGGCTCAACGCGCTCCCATTTCTGGTGATCGATGCGGAGCGACTGGGGAGCCTGGGGTGTCGCCTGTGGTTCATGGTGGCGACGCTGGGGGCGGCGATCGGCATCGCGCGGCTGGCGCGCCGGGGCGGATTCGGTCATTGGGGGTTGTTGGGGGCCGCCGGCTATGTCCTGCAGCCCGCTCACCATATTCTGTTCGGCTCGGAGGTCTCGCTGGCCGTTTGGCTGGCATGTGAGGGCCTGGTGGCCTTCTCGCGCGGGCGCGCGCTCGGCGCCGGATTGCTGGCGGGACTGCTCATCTTGACCCGGCCCGAGGCGGGATGTTTGGCCGCTCTGCTCTTCATCGGGTTCGTGATTGGTCACCGCGCTTGGCACCATCCGGTTCGGTTCCTGATCGGATCGGCAATCATCCTGATCCCCGCTTTGGCGTATCTCACCCATGCCTTCGGGTCACCGCTCCCGAATACGCTGGCGGCCAAACAGGCCCAACTCGGCGCGGGCGGCCACACACCTTGGGCCATTAGCATGGGACTGGGGACTTGGCGCTTTATCGTGGTCGAGTGGTTGCGGGGTCCGTTCCTCCCAGCTTTTCTCTCGGTGCTCGGCGTCATCTGGATCGGCCGGTCGAGTTGGGATAGTTTTCGGTCCAAGGCAGAGGATCGGCTGGCCCGATGCGCGTTCTTTCTGGCCTTCGTCTGGGGAATCGTTCACGTGGCGGCGCTGACGACCTTGGGGATCGCTTTTTACCGTTGGTATCTGTATCCGCTGTGGCTCGCGGTGATGCTCGCGCTGTCCGCCGGTGCCGCCGCCAGCTGGAGATGGATGCAAGAGCGGGCCGCTTCTTCGCCCGAATCGCACGGCCGGCCCACGTCCCTGCCCGGCGCGGTGGCGGTGGCCATTGTGATCATGCTGCTGATCGGTTGGCAGGCCCGCTGGACCGGCGATCCGCCGTCGCTTCAACGGGAACGCCATCATGGTTACGTTCAGCTCGCGGCCAAGATGGAAGCCCTGGCCGCCGGTCAACCCGCCGAGGTGCTGGCCTACGAGGTCGGGGCGCTGGGTTTCCATCTACCAAACAATATCAGCGTATTGGATGAGTTTTACCTGGTTCGGCCCATGCCCGAAGATCGGAAGCTGCCCACCCGCGATCAACTCATCGCCCAGGCTCGCCCGCGTTTTATTGTTGAGACGCTGCCGATCCGCAACGATCTCACCCAAGAGGCGCGCGCGGAGATGATGGCCCGCACCGCCCCGAGTTTTCGCTTATTCTACCCAACGGGGGTGAACAACAGGACCATTGCCTATTTGCCGGTCGACTATTCGCGCAATGCCTACGGTTTGCAGATCCTCTTCGACCGCGATATCGAGGCCGAAAGTAGAATGCCATGATGTCCCCCGACCAGACCGATAAAAGCGTATCGAAATGCCGAGAACATGTATCATAGTGACTCGAACCAAATCCGAGCGACCGTTTCAGATGACCCAAGCATCGGTGTAAGCGCCCTATTCCCAATGGTTTAGATTCATCCAGGCCTGCCACTCGATTGGACTTAATCTTGCAATCTGACCAGCCTGAGAACGCTTTTCGGGAGGGATAAAAATGGACCTGAACCGGATGACCCAAAAGAGCCAGGAGGCCATCGTGGCGGCCCAGAATCTGGCCGCCGAGCATGGCCACCAGGCCATTGATACCGAACACATCATCGCGGCCCTGATGGACCAGGAAGGCGGGATCGCGGCGCGCCTGGTCGAGCGGGCGAGCGTGGACGTGGCGGCGCTTCGAGACGGTATCGCCCGCGCGCTCGACCGGATCCCCAAGGTCAGCGGCCCCGGCGTCCAGCCCGGCCAGATTTATGTGACGCCGGGCCTGAATCAGGTGATCCAGGCGGCCGACAAGGAGGCCAAGCAGCTCAAGGACGATTACATCAGCGTGGAGCATCTGTTGCTGGCCGTTTTGAAGCAAGCCAAGGACTCGCCCGCGGGCCGCGCCCTCTCCGACGCCGGGCTGACCGCCGAAAAGCTCCTCAAAGCGCTGGCCGAGGTCCGCGGCCACCAGCGCGTCACGAGCAACAACCCCGAAGCCACCTACGAAGCACTGATCCGTTACGGCCGCGACCTGGTCGAGGAGGCGCGCAAGGGCAAGTTGGACCCGGTGATCGGCCGCTATGAGGAAATCCGCCGCACGATCCGCATCCTGTCGCGTCGCACCAAAAACAACCCGGTCCTGATCGGCGAACCGGGCGTGGGCAAGACCGCCATCGCCGAGGGGTTGGCCCATCGCATCGTCCGCAACGACGTGCCCGAGGGATTGAGAAACAAGACGATCTTCTCGCTCGACATGGGCGCGTTGCTGGCCGGCGCCAAATTCCGCGGCGAGTTTGAAGAGCGGCTCAAGGCGGTCCTGAAGGAAATCCAGGAGGCCGAGGGGCGCATCATCCTCTTCATCGACGAGTTGCACACGATCGTCGGGGCCGGCAAGGCCGAGGGGGCCATCGACGCGAGTAAACATCCTCAAGTCGATGCTCGCGCGCGGTGAGCTGCACTGTATCGGGGCCACCACGCTCGATGAGTATCGCAAGCACATCGAGAAAGACGCGGCGCTGGAGCGGCGTTTCCAGCCGGTGCTGGTCACCGAACCGACCGTCGAGTACACGATTTTGATCCTGCGCGGCCTGCGCGAGCGCTTCGAGATTCATCATGGCGTGCGCATCCATGACAACGCGCTGGTCTCGGCGGCGTTGCTCTCGCACCGCTATATCTCCGACCGCTTCTTGCCAGATAAGGCCATCGACCTGATCGACGAGGCCGGGGCGATGCTGCGCACCGAGATCGATTCGATGCCTTCGGAGCCGGACCAGGTCAGCCGGCGTGTGATGCAGCTCGAGATCGAGCAGGCGGCGTTGCGCAAGGAAAAAGACGAGGCCTCGCGCCAGCGGCTCAAGTTCCTGGAGAAGGAACTGGCCAACTTGCAAGACGAACAGTCCCGACTCAAGGCGCAGTGGCTCAGCGAAAAGGAGTCGATCGGAAAACTGCGAGAGGTCCGCGAGCAAATCGAACAGACGCGCGCCGAGGTCGAGCAGGCCGAACGGGCGTATGACCTCGAACGCGCCGCGCAGCTCAAGTACGGCAAGCTGCGCGAGCTGGAGGAGCGGATCAAGCAGCTCGAAGCGGCCCAGGGCGAAGGCGGGAACGGCCACCTGTTGCGCGAGGAGGTCACCGAAGAGGAAATCGCCGAGATCGTCGCGCGCTGGACGGGCATCCCGGTGTCGCGGCTGATGGAAGGCGAGCGCGAGAAGCTGCTCAAGCTCGATGAGATTCTGCACCATCGCGTGATCGGCCAGGACGAGGCGGTCCAGGCCGTCGCCGACGCGGTCATTCGCGCCCGTTCGGGCCTCAAGGACCCGCGCCGGCCGATCGGGTCGTTCGTCTTCCTGGGGCCGACCGGCGTGGGCAAGACCGAGCTGGCCAAGACGCTGGCCGAGGCACTGTTCGACACCGAAGAGAACATCGTGCGCATCGACATGTCGGAATACATGGAGAAACACTCGGTCTCGCGGTTGGTCGGGGTACCGCCCGGTTACGTCGGTTACGAAGAGGGTGGTCAGCTAACCGAAGCGGTCAGGCGGCGGCCCTATAGCGTCCTGCTCTTCGACGAGATCGAGAAGGCGCACCCCGACGTTTTTCACATCCTGCTGCAACTGCTCGACGACGGCCACCTGACCGACGCGCAGGGCCGGACGGTCGACTTCAAGAACACCGTGGTCATCATGACCTCGAACATCGGTTCGGTGCACCTGACCGAGGGCGTCGATGCGAGCGGACACCTCTCGGAGGCGGCCCGCGCCGACGTGTTGCGCGAGATGCGCGCCTGCTTCCGGCCCGAGTTCCTCAACCGGATCGACGAAATCGTCCTCTTCAAGCCCCTGCAGATCGAGGAGATCAAACTGATCATCGACCTGCTGATCGACCAGATCCGAGGCCGCCTGGCCGAACGCCGTATCCGCCTGGAGCTGACCAACCCGGCCCGCGAATGGCTCGCCCGCGAAGGCTACGACCCGATCTACGGTGCCCGCCCGCTCAAGCGCCTGATCCAAAAGCAACTCGAAACCTCCCTCGGCCGCCGCCTAATCGCCAGCGAGATCCGCGATGGGTCAACCGTCAACGTCGGCACCGCGGATGGAGAGTTGACGTTCGAGACATCGGAGGACGATCAAGCCACCCACGAGCAAATAGAAGCCCCGGCCCATCGTGCGAGGTTCGCACTCGGCGGCCAATAAAAGGCCGGTTAAGTGTATCAGGTTTTGGCGAGCCTCAGAAATTCAAATCTGCGGCCACCTATACTTCTTATTTGCGCCCCGATCAGAAAGGCTGCCAGATGGATCTATATAAGACGCGAATATAAATGTCTTGAAACCGGTTCAAATCTTGGCATAATTGGACTAGTGGGGGACCTAAAGAAGCGATATGAAGTTTCAATTATACTTAAAGATTCAGACAGTATTAGTAGTTATAGAGACCTATGAAAAACCAAGTTAGGTATGAATCGGGAGTCTTGTAATGGCAGCGCCCAAGAAGACAGCACGCAAGAAGAATAGCGCGAAGACAACGAGTTCAGCACAGTCTAAGCGTTGGTACATCTCTCAGAGCGATGTGCCAGGCTACTCTCTTGAGGAAGCTTTGCGTATCCCGAAGGCACTTCTCGGGAACTGTGAGGGTGGTCCGGCAACACCACTAAAGGTTGCGTCGGTGTTGAGAGTCGCCCCAACGTCTGGTTCATTCGGTCATCGAGCGATCGCAGCCAAGGAGCGCGCTTATCCCCACGAGAAGGACCAGGGTCGTAAACGCGGTGATATTGGTTCTCATTGGCATACTGTTCGTCTTGGGACCGGCTGGCGCGCCAAAAGGACCATCAAAGCCGGTAACGATGATTCAAACGGCGATGACCGAGCATGGATCGTTACTCTTTCTGGATTTTCTTATCGTTTACGATTTTCAGATCGTCGCCGACCCGCTTAACGGTGATCTGGTAGCGCGATCTGATGTCGCGATTCATTTCCGTCCAGGAAAAAAGCTCGATCTCAAATGTATTCTCGTCGACGAGTCGCACGAATTTCACCCCCTTGAACCCCAATCGCTTTTCCTCAAATTCTGTCTGGAACCGCTTCTTATTGCGGCCTTCCATGTAGGGTTTCCTGAATGCGGATTCGGGTCGCTTGGGGTCGACAAACAGTTTGGAATAGGCGTCAAAGATCTCATCGCGCGTTCGCTCGTCCTCGCGCGTCAGGCGAACGGCCCGGGTGATCTTTTTGGTCAGCTCCCTGGCCTCGGGCTCGGTGAGCGCCCCGGTGGGCGCCGGTTTGGGCGTGGGCGTGGGGGTCAAGGTTGGTTCGGGCGTGGGTTCGGCGGTCGGTGGGGGGGTCGGCTCGGGCGTTGGTTCGGGCGTCAGGTCGGGCGTGCGCGTGGGGGTTGGCGTCGGGGTGGGGGTTTTTGGAATCAAGTATTCTCCCCCGCGGGTCCATTCCGATTGGTAACGCGGCTCGTCCCGTTTAACCCAGCGGGCCGCCAGGTCGAAGGTACGGTTTTCAGACGGGGTTTCGGTTTTGAACCGGTCCTCCGCGTCGAAGGCCAACGAGAAGACCTTGGGTTTGCCTTTGCTGTTTTCGCGGACCCAGCCCACCTCCAAATCGAAGTTTCCGGCCGGTTCGCTGAAGGCGCGACGGCTGATCGTGATCTTCCGCGTTTGCGGATCGTAGGGATTACGAGCGTGGTTGACCACCGGAGGACTGAGCAGCGTCTGGGCGTTGGCCGCGGCGTAGTCGAGGGATTGAGAAGCGATCGTGCGGCCCATGTCATTGGCCGTGACCCGACCCCCCAGCCACGCCTCGCGCAGTTGGTTATCCAGTGCGGCCTCATGGTTCGATGCCCATCCCACCCGGCCGCTTGCCGCTGTGGTGAGTTGCTCGTTGAAGTCGCGATCTTCTTGAGCGTATTGATCGAGCAACTGAATCTGCTCGTTCACCCGTTGCTCCATGTTGGGGTCGTTGATGTGGCAAGTGAGCCAGGCGATATCGGCGGCGCCAACCTTATTGACCAGTTGCAGGCGACTGTTGTCGTTCGCCCAGTTAAGGGTGCGTTTATAGGTTGTCTCCTCCCGTCGGAGTTCACTGAGCCGCCCCGCGTAGTCATGCACCGACCTGGTCAAAATCGGGTCCAGGGTCACTTGGGCGTCGAAGGTGATGAGCTGGGGATCACCGGTCAGCTCACCCAAGAGTTCGCCGCCGTCGATCACGGTCTGAATCACGACATTGATCGGGGCGGTCGGATCGTTGATTTCCTCCTGATAGATCGAGTCGCCTTCAGTGCTTTCCGTTTCGAGGTAACCGGCCAGGTTCCCCGCATCAACGGTCTCAGGCGTGATGCGGTAAACGTACCGCGCCCCTTTGAAACCAAGGGCGTCCTCGGGCAGGTTCAACAGCCACTGACAATCCGCTTGCTGGTATTCGATCAATCCCTGGTGGACCGAGGGGATGGAGGCGCGGGCGACTTCGTGGATGGGTTGATCGGGCGTTAAACCGGGATTGCTCCAGTCGGCGTGCCAGGCGGCGACCGTCACATTGAGCGCGGCGATGGCCCGATCGCGGTCGCCCGATGGGAATCCTTGGAAGATGGCGCTCAGATCCGACTGTCGGGCCGCGAAGTCATCGTCGCGCGCCATGTGTGCGTTGAGTTGTTCGATGGTTTGACCGAGCCGACTGAAGACATCGGCGTTTTGCGCATTGGTCTCAAGCCACCCTCGATTGACGAAGCGATCCATTGCCAGCACGTCTTCAAAGTCGCCGAGCGGCGCCAAGCCGCGGGTGCGCGCGTAGGCGTTGCCGGGGGAGTTGAGTTTGGCCATCAGGGCGCCCCATTCCTGCAAGGTCAGGTGATAGCCCAAGTCGACGCTGACGACCTGCACCACGAATTCCTCGCTACGGTTGCCCATCGCGTCCACCGCATGGAAGCGATAATCCCCCGTCGGGTTGTAACG
Organism: Candidatus Sumerlaeia bacterium; assembly: GCA_963580245.1. Lineage (GTDB taxonomy): Bacteria > Sumerlaeota > Sumerlaeia > MVZB01 > MVZB01 > CAUZJO01. Next base: position 9,082 of record CAUZJO010000094.1, read on the forward strand.
CAAGACGTCGCGAGTGACGGCTGCGCCATTGGCGTTGCGGATTCTGATGTCTCGCGAGTCGGAGATCGCATCGTTGGCCTCAAGTATCAGATCGATTTGCGGATCGTCGGGCAGCATCGTGAATTCTTTTTGGTTTGGGACCAGGCCTAGCGATTGGCCGCGCTGCTCGGCCCTTGCCGTCAGCATCGGCGGCGTGGTGTCGATCGTGACCTTGACCGCGTCGCTCGGATACGGTTGCGTGATCTGCGGGTCCTCATCGAAGGCCAGGCATTGGACGGTGTAAGTCCCGTCGGCGCCCAGGGCTTCGACGTTCAGGGGCGCGTTCAGCGAAAGTTCGGGTGGGGTGATCGTTTCGCCCGCCTCGTTGCGAATGGACCACGCATAGCGATTGAATCCACCGTCGGAAAAATTGGTCAACCATACCTGGCGGGCGCCGATCTCGCCCACCAGCGCGACCTCGACCGGCTTCTCCACGTTTCTGACCTCGAGCGTCCACTCGGCCGGATCCGAGAGGAAATCCTGGTAGGCCGCCTGGGCCACGAATTGATAGTTTCCGCCGGGGATGTCGTTGACGGCGATCTCGGGACTGTCGGAGTTGCCCTCCTGAACCGTCTCGCCCATCTCGTTGACCAGCTTCCAGGGATAGTTGAACGCAACGCCTTCCTGGGGTATTCCGATGTTTAGCTGGAACTGGGCGCGGGCCAGGCCCTGGGTAATTTGTTTGAGCCGGTCCGAATTGGGCGCCACGGCCAACGTCGGCCGGGCCGTCGCCGCCAGACGTAGCATGCGCCCCTCGGCCCGCAGTGCCTGAGCTTGCTCTCCGTTTTCCAAGGCCGCTTGGCGATAGCCGTTTAGTTCTTGATAACGCTCGGTCGCCGGTTGATCGAGGAACGCAACTTCAGTCGGCTCCTTCCACGCCGGTCCGTCTTGCTCAAACCCGGATTCGCGCGCGATTCGGGCGACCGCATCAAATCGCCGGGCCGGCAGGATGGCTCCGCGATAGTTGAGCGTTTTGGGCGAGAACAGTTCGCCCATCGGGGGTGCCTTGCCGTCGACGGTCGCGCGCGCGCCGACGGCGCCCCCCAGGCCGACCAGCAAACCGACGGCCACGCTGGTCACCAGCAACCACGTGGCCACCGACCGGGCGGCGTGCCGCGCGCGCATTGCGGCTTGCTCGAACGGGCGGCGGATTTTGGTTACGGCGCTCGAGATCGGCGTCGAGGGAAACCATTTGCCTTTGTACTGGGCCTTGCGCAGTGCATCGATCAGGTCGGGAACCGTTGGATACCGATGATTACGGTCCTTTTCGAGGCACTTCAAGATCACGGCTTGCAGCTTTGGGGTGATGCGCGGGTTGATTCGGCGGGGATGCTCGGCCTTCTCGTAGAGGTGCATGGCGATGATCTGTTCGCTGCTCTTGGCGTCGTAAGGGCGCCGGCCCACGCAGATCTCATACAGAATGATGCCCATCGAATAGATGTCGGCTTCGCGGCCGACCGGCTCGTTCTTGATTTGCTCGGGCGACATGTAGTAGCTCGTGCCGACGGCGGCGCGGGTCATCGTCGCGCTGCGCGTCACCAGCGATGAGACGCCCTTGGATATCTTGGCGATGCCGAAGTCGGTGAGGTAACCGTGCCCATCGCCGCTGATCAGGATGTTGGAGGGTTTGAGGTCGCGGTGCAGCACGCCATCGCCCTCGAACGAATGGGCGTAGGCCAACGCCTCGAGCACGTCCATGAGGATGACGAACGCCTTTTCGGGATCGACCGGCTGGCTCATGGCCACGGCCAGGTTGCCCGGATAAAAGCGCATGACGAAATAAGGGAGTTCGAGATGGTCGAACTTATAATTGCCCGAGTCGACGATGCGGATGATCGAGGGATGGTCGAATGCCTTGAGGATGCTGATCTCGCGATTGAATCGCTTGATCATCTCATTGTCATAGGCCAAGGCGGGCAGGCAGATCTTGAGGGCATAGCTGCGGCCGCTTTCCATCTCGCGCAGGCGGTAGACTTCCGCGAACCCGCCCATATCGATGAGCCCGAGGAGCTTATACTTACCGCTGTGGAACATCATGCCCGGTTTGAGGACGTGCTGGGTGACCTCGGCCAGCTCCTCGGCGTCGCGCAATCCCACGGCCAGCTCATGGCTCGAAGCCCAGCGTTCTTCGGGTTTTTTGAACAGGCAGCGGGCGACGGCGGCGGCCAGCGGTTCCGAAATCGCAGGATTGATCTCCTGCACCGACTTGGGCGTCTCGCTGATATGGCGGCGGATGATCGAGACTTCCGAGGCGTCCTCGAACGGGAAGTGGCCGGTGCACAGTTGATACAGGATCACGCCGAAAGCGTAGATGTCGCTCTGGGGGGTGACCTTGAGGCCCATGCATTGTTCGGGCGAGATATAGTAGGCCGTCCCGATGATGTTGCGTCCGGTCAGGCCGCGGTCCTTGTCGGTCTCCTTGGCGATGCCGAAGTCGGTGAGGACGGCCCGGCCCTGGGCGTCGACCATGATGTTCATCGGTTTGAGATCACGGTGACAGATATTCTGGCGATGGGCGTAATCAAGGGCTTCCAAAATGGGCAACAGCAAGCGCAGACCCTCGCCGATGGATATTTGCGGCAGCCGTTGCCGCATGTTGTTGGGATAATAGTCCATCGTGAACCAGGGTAGATCGGAACCCGTGTAGACATGCCAACCCTGTTCGTGAACCTTCATGATATGGGGATGGTCCATCCGCTTGAGCAAGTCGTATTCAAGCTCGAAGCGTTCAACCAGGTCGGGGAACTGCAGCGATTTAATTTTCAGGATCTTGATCGCCTGGAGTTTGCCGCTGGGCAGGTGACGCGCGCGCCAGACCTCGGCCATCCCGCCGTGCGCGATGAACGACTCGATGCGGTAGCGACCGTCGGCGATGATCTGTTCGTCTTGGAAAATCATAATGGACTTGGGCCGTGTACGGTTGACGGGCTTTAGCGATATTGAACCTTATAGGTCTTTTCGCGCCCCGACCTGATGATGATCCTTTTTATAAAAGGCTTGAATCCCTCGGCCTGGACGGTCAGGACGTATTGCGCAACGGGCTCCAGCCACAATCTGAGCGGGTTCTCGGCCTGCTCAAGCTCTGCGCGCGTCATATTCAGCTCCGGACTCGCGGAGTCGCCGCGTCCATCCCTGGTCAGTTTCAGGCTGGTCGCCGGGGGGTCGGGGGGCAGTTTCAATACCAATTCCCCCATCGCGACCCATGCTTCCAATTCGAGTTTGGGGACCTCATCCTTGTTGTCGATCTCGATTTGGGCGAATTGGGGCATGTAGCCGGTGGACTCCAGGATCAGGTGATATTCGCCTTTGCCCGGCAATTCGATGGAGAGGCCTTGATCGTCTTGTTGAAGCGCCTGGCGGGGTAGGGCCTTGTCGTCGCGCCGCGACGCCACCTCGATCTCGTCGCGTGGCGGGGCCCCTTCCGCTGGATAAGTGACATCAACCTTCACCGGTGAATCGCCGCCCGTCAATAGGCTCGCCACCCCGATGATGATCAGAACCAACACGGCAAGGGCGCCGATGAGCGGTTTTAAGTTCTTGGCGGGGCGGGCGGTCACATGCCGACCCACTTCGGCGTCGATCAGGGTATCGGTCGTGGTGATATCGAAATCGGTCGGCGGGGCCGTGGCTTCGGGCTTCCAGTCATCGCTGTCCTCCAGTGAAGTCACGCGGGCCAGGATCACGGTGACGTTGTCTCCGCCGCCAGCCTCCAGGGCCTCGTCGATCAGGGTCTGGGCCTTGCCCTTGATGTCGGGCGGGTCTTCCAACAGAATCTCGAACGTGCGCTCTTCAGTCGCGTAGCCGGTCAGTCCGTCCGAACAGACCATGAACAGGTCGCCGACCTGAATTTCTCCCTCGAACGTATCGACCCGGATGGGCCGCTCGCTGCCGATGCATTGGGTCAACAGATGACGCTCGGGATGGGTCTCGAGCTGCTGGTAGGTGATCGATCCCTGTTCATAGAGCATCCACACCAACGTGTGGTCGCGGGTCAGTTGCGTGACCTTTCCTTCGCGGACGCGATAGACGCGGCTGTCGCCGACCTGGGCGATGAAATAGACTCCCCGATGCAGGCAAAGCAGGGAAGCCGTCGATCCCAGACCGCGCTTGGCCGGCTCGCGCACGGCGATCTGGATCACTTCATGGTTGGCTTCAAGTAGCGTATCGCGCATCATCCCTTCGATTTGGCTGGGGCCGGTGGGCTGACGCTTGAAGAAGGTCTTGGCCGCGACCTTGACGGTTTCAACCACCTGGGCCGATGCCTCGTCGCCGGCCTGCTCGCCCCCCATCCCATCGGCGACCAGAAAAATCCCACTCTCCGGCACTTCGAGCATGGAATCTTGGTTGGCGTCTCGCACCAAACCGGTATGGGTGATCGCGATGCTTTCAAATCGCATGGGTGATCCTTGTCAACAGGGGTGGCCCGCGGCGGGCCGGATCAGAAGGTTCCCCGGCGACGATCCAGGTCCGCGCACAACGCGGCCCGGTCTTCTTCGGAGCGGCCCGGAAGCATCAAGCTGATGCGGTGGGGACTCGACTCCTTGGCCTTATCGAAGTATTCGGCGATGAGAATGTCCTCGTCCCAACGCCACAAGACCTCCGAGCCGACTGCGGCCGGTGAATCGATCTGAAGTACCGAGTCAGCCGGCGCCGGGGCATATTTGGGACCCGGCGCTACCCAGATTTGTCCTTCGGGCGTCAGCCCGATCAAGTCCCAGTAAGCGTCCCCATTAACGTCGGCGGCGGTCAGGCCGGCCGTTTTCTGGCCTAACACCACGGGTTCGGCCCCTTCTGACCAGACCGCGCTGGTAATGACCAACACACGGCCATCGGGGTCAGCGGGGTCATGGGGCGAAGCCAACGCGAGATGGTCTTGCTCGGGTCCGTCGCCATTGATGAACGTCAGGATTCTAGGCGGGGCATTCGGAGCCCCGTAATCTTCGGGCAGTTCCCGGCTCCACACCTGCTCGGGGCCCGCCTTGGGATCGATGACGAAGGCCATGCATTGGCGTCCATCACTGGCGACCCAACCCCAGCCTTTTTCGCCCAGCCGCATCGGCTTGATCCCGGCCCGTCGATCCTGCGCGACCTGTTGCTTCCAGGGGAGTGTTGCCGCGCGTAGCCCGGCGCCGCTCAGGAACTCGATCCCATTGGACGTGGAGACCATCAGCCAGGTTCGGACCGGATCGGGCCGCCAATCCAGCCAGACTAGGGGTTGGCCCAGGGGGGGCGATTCGAGTTGGATCTCCCACGCCGGAGCCGGATCGTTCCCCTCCTCGATCCGCCAAGCCGTCACCAGCCCGGCGACATCCGCGACGATCAGGAGCTGGCCGACATTTACGTCCGGGTCATCGACGACGGCCGGTGCGAAGGGGTATTGGGAAGCTGGAAGAATCGCGCGATGTTCCAAAGTGGTCGGGCTCGCCGCGCCCGCCGAGATGGCTGTCGGGTCGAGAAAAGTGTAATCGCGGTAGACCAGACGCTTGTCCACGCCCGGATCGGCTTCGTTTCCCCCGGCCGTCTGGTCAATCCAGGCCAGCCGGGTGAACGGGTCCAGAGGAGGTTCGGAGACCAGCGTGAAGCGTCTTTGTTCCGGGTCAAAGAGGGCATCCAAATCCGCGCGCCGCGTCTCCTCGACATCGGATTGATAAGTCCACGGCTTATTGACGCTCACTCCAATGAACTTTCCCCGGTGTAGGACCCATCGGGCCGGCGCGGAATCGTTGCTGAGGGCGGGAATGGGGTCGAGCGGCTTCCGAGTGGGTTGGTTCATCTCGAACGGCATCGTCCACGGCCGAAAGTACGACCACGCGCAGACGCCGAGCCCCACGGCCAGCCCCATGCTCAGCCACACCCCCTTGCGCACGGGCCGCGAAGGTTTCTCCGCGGGGGCGGCGGGTGCTTGGGTCGCGATCTCGAACGCCTCGGGATCATCCGGTTGGAGGCTGAACGGCTCCTGTTCCTCGGCCTCCTTCAGCGGCTCGACATCGGCGGGGGCTCCGGTGCCGGGTTTGGCGGGCGGGGGACCTCCGGTGCGGGTGTCGATTGCTTCCGCGGCCGGATGGCCCGCGTCCCGAACCTGGACCCGCGTGTGGGCCAGTTGGTCGGGGGAGGTGTCCTCGAGGATGACGCCCGAATCGCCATCCTTACCCATTTCCGAATCGGTGATTTCCTTCTCGAGTGAACCGACCGAGGTTTTATCGGCATCGGATGGTTCGTCATCGGGCTCGGCCCGTTTGGGTTGAATCTCTTTGCGGGTCTCGGCATCCCAGCGCAGCGTCTCCGCGGGACCCGGCGCGTCCCGCGGAGGCAATTTAGCTTCGCCGAGGATCGCCGTCCGATCGGCGCTCGGCGGTTCCTGGTCCGGGGCATGGTCTTCTTCGAGCTGATCGAACTCAAAAGACGCGCTGGAATCGGGTGCCGGGGTTTTCGTCTGAGGCTGCTCGACTCGGGTCGTGTGCTCTTCGGCTGATTCCCCCGCCGCTCGCTTCGCGTCGGGGGTTTTGCGCGGTGAGGCCTCTTCGACGCCGAAGACCTGCGTCGTGCCGCGATCCGCCTCCGACGATTCATCCTCACCCGGCGGCAACGGTTCGAAGCGATGCGTTCTCGGTTCGTCTGCGTCGGGGGCGAAGTCGGGTCGATCGTCTTTTGTCGTCATGAATCCATTCTTGGCGAGGTTTGAAGCTTGTGGCGTCCTTTTTATCCTCGACGGACCGACGAAATCTCCTTAGCTCGTGTCCCTATTCATGGGTCGTTGCTCATTTGGCGACCGGGGCGGTCAATTCCAGACGGGGAGTCAGGTTGAACAGCTTGAAGACCGGTTTGATCTCGAACGTCACCAGGTAACGCATCGGGTCGTCGGGATTGTCGGCGACCGTCACGTTGACGCTATCCTCGGGCGCGGGGCCGCTCGAGGTCGCCATCAGGGCCAGCAGTTTTTGCTTGAGGGCACCCGCCAGCGATTCGGCGCCGCCGCCGCCCGCGACCTCCCCGATGATCCGCCCCAGGGCCATTGCCACGCGGCCCGCGTAGAGCTGGTAGGGCAGCAGTGATTTCATCGCCGCATCCTGGGTCGCGCCAGCGTCGCTATAGCGTTTGGGGATGTGGGCCGAGGGAACGTAAGTGGCGTAGGCGCGGTCGTTTTTGGCGGCGCATTGGAGCGGGATTACGCCCGCCATGCTCAGGTCCTGGGCGTGCATGTCCGACAGACCGGTCTCCAGCGTGATCTGGGCCCGCACGCCCGGCCGCGCTTCCCAGTCGCGTAGCGGCAAGTCCTCGATGACGCCATCGCGCCGCGCTCCCGAGATGAAGTGCGGCCATCCCTCGCGGGCAAAGCTGGCGGTCATCAGGCCGGCCAAGGCCCATACGCTGCTCCCCCACGGCAGGTTCTCGCCCGTGCCCTCATTACATGATTCCTTGTAGTTGCAGCCCTTGACCGGCGCTGATTCCTCGCCCCAAGGCCGGCGCAGCAGCATCCGGTTAAACGAGAGCACCAGCCAGCGCGCCGGTTCGGTCTGGCGCAGGCCGTTCCATTTGGTCAGCGTCGGATCGGTGACCATGTTCTGCAGCGATCCACCGGCCCCGAGCCCTTCGATCGAGTCCAGATTGAAGAACTGGGCGTTGGCTTCGACCAGAACCGGGGCTTGCAGGCACTCGGCCGCTTGGGCGATCCCCTGCAATTCGTTCATGTCGCGCGCGCTGCTATCGAACCCGTGATCAATCACCGCAACCGACAGCGGCGGATCGCCCGGCTGGTTGTACTCGTTTTCCAGCACCCCGTCCACCAGCAGCTTGCGCAGGTCTTCCTTGGCCGCGGGCAGAATCTCGATGATGATGCCCTTGCGGAAGTCGGTCCGTCCGACCAGGAAGCGCAAGCCCCGCCACGCCTCTTCGAGCTCGACGATTTGAGGGTGATGGAGGATGGCGTCCAATTGGCGGCCGAGTCGTTGGTCGATCCAATCAAAGGCCGGCTGGGCCGCGCCGCCGGATTTCTTGCGCGGCGAGGTCCCGCCGGACTTGGCCACCGCGTCAAGGACCGATCCCATGCCGGATTGCGGCGCGCTCGGTTTGCCCTCCCCGACGCTCGCCTCCTCGGTTGCATCCAGGATCATGTCCAGGGCCGATTCTTCGCCGCCGGCGGGGGCCTGGGCCGAGGGCTTTTCGGGCGCGGCGGACTCCGGCGCTTTTTGCTGGAGGGTCGCCAACAGATGATCCCCGTCGGGGAGGCTTGAGACCTCGGGTGCGAGCTGCGCGGCGATCTGGTCGGGTGACTGACCCTCCTTGGCCAGCGCCTCGATCCGGCCGCGCGCGGCGAGCAACGCGGCGCATTGAGGAACGGCCGCCGCCACGCCCTCGGGCCGGAAAGCGTCATAGCTCTTGAAACGCAGTTCCATCTCGAGGGTCTTGTCGGACCCGCCCAGGTGGTTGGGAACCTCGATTGCCACCGTGGGCGCCAAGGCGGCCAGCGTCTCGTTGAGGCTGTCTTTATCGACTTGGCGCGTCTGGGGTGCCGCGTCCTCGCCGACGGCCAGGCGCCGGCCGAGAAAGTTGGCCACCACCAGCATTCTGAATGGCAAAGGACTAACGGCCTGCGGGCCGCCCGCATCGCCTCCCATGCCGAACGATATATGCGACGATTGGATGCTCATGGCATTTGGTTCCCCCCAGTGATGGGCAACGAACCGGACAAAGCCCCCCCCGCGCCGGATCATCCGGCGTCCGGTTCACATTGTCGGCATCAATACTAACGCAGCCATCGTCAAGCCGCAAGCGGGCCGGTGGGGTTATGCGCGATAGAGGGTTTTGAGGACTTTCTCGAAACGGGCGACGCTGTCGGCGAGGCCGCCGGGGCGATTGCGCGCCAGCCATAGGCGGCGGTGTTCGTCAATGATCGACCGGAGATCCTCGATCAGCTTTTCTCGGGCAGATCCGGTTAAACCCGCGGCCTCACCCCCCTCGCGCGAGCCGGCCATCCGGCAGGCGTGGCGCATCATGGCCGCAGCGTTGCGGAACTCATCCGAGATCAAGTCCGCGTCGGGCCGGTCCAGCTTCGCCTGCGGCAAGTTCCCAATCGCCTGGTCGATGGCGGCCAGCGTTTGCTCGGCCCGGCGGGGGGTGAACCGCGCCCGTTTCTCATTCTCCTCCGGATCGCCGGGAGCGTGGAATTGCTGCCAGATCAGCGACCGGTTGGGAAGCTCGTGGCCCGTCAGGCGGTAGGCGTTGCCCAGCTCCCAGGCCAGTCGCCCCATGACCCCCGCCGCGTCGTGGAAGGCATGGAGGTCGAGGGCGCGGGGGACATCGAGGTCGCGGTTGGACTCCAAACACCAACTGACCGCGGCACCAAAGGCAAACCCGGCGTAGGAGACCGGGAGGTATTGCCAGTGACCGTGATCGCCCCAATCGGTGATGAGAAAACCCTCGGCGCCGTACTCGATCCCGCTTCGCGCCGCGTTGAGCAGATTGGCCCGGGCGTTGTCGCCGCGGCCGGCGATGCTGCACCAACTGGAGGCGCCGGGACAGACATGGAACGGGACGCCGGCCTCGGCGAACTTACGGCCGTCGGTGTCGAAAGGATGATCGGCCTCGTAGCCCCACTCGAGCGCGATGACGTCCGGGGGCAATTCGCGGATCAATTCGGGGTGCTGCATGATGATGTCGCCCCAGAACATCATCCGCCGTCCGTGTGAGCGCGCCAATTCATGGATCTTGAGAAGGAAGTCGAGGTAGACCCGCCCGACGCCGCGCTGCTCGCAGGCCCGGCGGCTGCGCCCTTTCCCCAGTTCCCACGTTTCGTCGCAACCGACGTTAAAGAGGCCGCTCGAGAAATTGGGCAGAAGTTCAGCGTAAAGCCCGCCGATCAGTTCGATGGCCGCGGGGTCGATGGGGCACAGCGAGCGAGGGTCCTCGGGCGTTTCGGCCAGGCGGCGGTAGGCGTCATGCTTAAGCCAGCGTTCCATGTGCCCGAACGAATTCTGATTCGGCACAAGTTCGATGAATCGCTCGCGGCAGTATCGATCGAGCGCGCGAACCTCCTGGGCCGTCATCGGCGAGGCGTCTTGCCATACGGTGGGGTGGCGCGCATAGGCGAAGGTGTGTTCGGTGTAAAGCTGGAGTTGGTTGATTTTCCATTCGGCCATCAGATCGACGAGCGCGAACAGCGTCTGCATCGTGGGAACCTTGTCGCGACTGATGTCGAGCATCACGCCGCGATGGGCGAAGTCAGGCCAGTCCTCGATGCGCAGGCAAGGCAGACCG
>CAUZJO010000095.1:0-19122 GCA_963580245.1 Candidatus Sumerlaeia bacterium
CGGCTGCTCGGAGAAAGCCCAGGCCGCGAATCTTCGCAATTCGCGGGATTTGGCCTCGCGCCAGAGCCGGAACAACGAGTGGATAACGCCGGGGTCTAGCGGCGTCCTGGGGAGTCTCGCCACGCCGTCCAAACCAATGCCCAGGACGCGGCCAGCGCGAGCGGGGGATCGTCAAGAGGAAGCAGGTGGCCGAGCGTGTCACGTAGGGCTTCCCACCACTAAGAGAGTGCCTCGCGGACGTCATCGGCGATATCGTGATTCAAATACGCCAACCAATTACAAACCAACGCGGCGCGCGTTTGTGGGATGCGGTCTCCGGAATTCAACCAATCTCCGAGCGTCTCGGTCACGTCTTCCGAAAGTTGCGGCGGACGATCATAAAAAACCGTATCCAGGGCGAGATCACACATTGCATTATAGAATTCTTCCCAGCCACCCGCCCCGTCGCCGTAAGCCGCTTCCACGACCTCCTGAAAGACCTCGCCAAATCGGTCTCGCCGCAGGTTGACGACAGAACCTTTCACCCATTCCTCACTGCCATATCGTCCCATCTGTCGCAGAGCGGCGCGGAGGGACACCGGCGTGACCTGCACCTCGTCCAACAGACATTGCCGTAAAAGAACCAGGGGCAGGGGGTTTGTGCTTCTTACCATGAGTTCATCAAGATCGAGATTTCTGCCCTCGCACACGGCCGTCAGTCGCTGAATCAGCGGCTCGGCTTTGCGGCCGGCCAGGACGGCCGCCAGGGGGATGACTTCCCGCCAACGCCCGTCCTCGAAATGCGGTTCGAGCAACTCGACCAGGCTCTGGTCCTTATCGCGGCCGGGATACTGTTCCTCGATCAGGCCGCGGGCCGCCAGGTATTCCTGAAACGTCAGATGGCAGAATTCGTAGACCGGCTGAAGTACGCCTTCGATCCGCTCGTGACCCGTCTGCATCAACAGGCTGCTGCGGTATTCGATGCGTTCGATGAATTCCTCGGGACCGATCTTCGTGAACTGCAGTTCGGCCGGCATTTCGTCGCGGGCCTCTTGCAGCAGCTTCAGCAGCCGCCGGTGTCCAACCCGCTGGATGCCCTCGTTCAGCATGACGCACGCCACGTAGGAAAGCTGCGCGAGGGTTTCCTCGAGTTCCATCGGCGCGAAGCCTTCGGTGTTCCAGGTGCGAATCAGGACGCGGACGGCTTCGCGATAGAGTTCCACCCGGCGGGTCGGCAATTCGCCGATGCAGCGGCGGACGACCAGTAGCGTCGTCAGCATCAGCGGGTTCTCGGCCAGCACCCGGATGCGGTCGTTGTTCCAGATCGTGGCGGCCAGTTCTTTCGCGTCGGACCGGACGGCGGCGTTGTCGCCCACGACCTCGACGTGCCACCGTTCGCACAGGCGCCTGACGTCCTCCTCGTCGAACGGGGCCAGACTTGTCTGCTCGCACGCACCGGTGATCACGCCGGTCACGTGGCGATAGCCGGCTTCGCGCGAGGTCACCACCATCGCCGCCCCAGGAAACATGGCCAGGAAGGTGCGGAAGTGGCGGGCGAAAGTCGTGCGGGCACCTTCGTCCGAAATCTCGTCCAGGCCGTCGACCAGCAGCAGCGCCCGCCCGGCCCGCAGTGCCTCGTCGATCCGGTCGCGAAAGACCTCGGCTTCGTCGCCGTTCATCCCGGCGTGTTGCGGCAGGTCGTCCAGCAATTCCCGGATCGGCCGCTGGGCCCGGTCGCGCAGTTCGCGGCAGCGGAGCATCAACGGCAACCAGTTCCGCTCGGGCAGCGCGTTTTCCGCTGCGCGCAACCGCCTGGGATCGGCGTAGGCGACCGCCAGTCGTTTCATCAGCGTGCTCTTGCCGCCGCCTGGTTTTGCCAGAATCGAGAAACGCGGATGCCGGTCGAGAAATTCCCCGACGGGAACGACCGATTCTTCCACCTTCGCGGGCGGCTCCGGGTCGTCATCGGACCGGCTTTTCCGGTAAACCAGTTTCAATGGCACAAACAACCGCTCCAGCTTCATGCGAAACGCGCTCAGATCGGCATCGGCGGGCAGCCCGTCGAGCTGGATGTCGCCACAGTCGGCGGCAATCCACTTGCGATAGCGTTCGACGGCGGCTGCGGCGATGGTCTCGCGGTCCGGTCCCGGCGATGGTGGCGACAGATACTTCAGTCTGTGTAGCGACCCCTTACACTTGCGGCCGGCCTGAATCACCTCCTGAGCGACCGGTTTCGCCAGTGGGGCGCCGTCAGCGTGAATCAGGGCGAAGTGCGTCCGCTGCTTGCCCTGCGAATAAAGCACGGCCCACAGAATAACCGAACTGATGTCCGAGTACTTCTGCGCCGTCCAACTCGGCGTCTTTCAGCCCGGCTTCCTGAGCACAGTGTCCGGCCCGTTTCGCCGCGTCGGCGCAGCTGATCAGAACCCCAATGCGGGCCAGGTGTTCGATGACCATTGCGCCATCGAGGGGAATTATACGGACCTGCTCGTCGGCCTCTTCAATTTGCTCGAGGGCCGGTGCGGTGAATCCATTGAGCGAAACAAAGTAACCATCGACGGGAGTTTGCTTTTCTTTGCTCCGTTCAAGGCTCAGTACGCCGAAGAACTTGCTCAAATCGGAGCCGCCCATCTTCTTGGCGTGTGCCTTGCATTCGGCGACAAGCCGTCATGGTAGAAGCCCATGCGAGCCCTGGATGTCAATCTCCCGCCCGGACTTGTTGACGTCGAAGCGAAGGCTGTCATAGCCCAGGGCGAAGAACAGGTCGCCGCGTGCATTGTTCGTCGCACCCAGCAGCCGTAGTTGTGTGGGAGTCTTCATTGAGGCGTCTCGTCATGATGATGCCACGGAAAGCGGCCGGTCGCCAGCACGTTCAGTTCGCGCGCCGCCGTCCTGAAGCTTTTCGGGCGCGTCCACCCATGACCCGCGCCCCTCTACCAACCATCATTGCTTTGATGGATCACCCATGCCTCAAAAAACGCAAAAAAACCTTTGTGTCCAAGAGTCCGGGTGCGGAACACTTTCATGCCGTCTTTGACGGCCTCATCGACGAAGTCCGAATCTGCGACGTTGTTCAAGTCGGCTGCGGGAAGGATGGAACCATGATCTCAAGCAATGAAGGCGAAGGCGCCGCGGCCGGTTATCAGGACCGGGAGGTGATCACCGAACTATCTCGGGAACTGATCGGGGAACTGCGGGAGGCCGCGCGTCAGGCCGCGGGTCGGGCTTATGCGCCTTTTTCGCATTTCCACGTCGGGGCCGCCGTGTTGGGCGAGGATGGGAGTATCTATACCGGCTGTAACGTCGAGAACGCCTCCTTCGGGCTGACGATGTGCGCCGAACGCAACGCGGTCGGCTCGGCCGTGAGCGGCGGGGTACGTAGGTTCAAGGCGGTGGCGATCTATACGCCGACCACTTCGCTGAACTACCCATGCGGCGCCTGCCGGCAGGTGCTTCACGAGTTCGGCCGGGACCTCGAGGTACATGTGTTCAATCAGGAGAGCGACCACTCCGTGCAGCGGTTGGACCAACTACTGCCCGAGGGGTTTGGCTTCACGCCGGAGAAGTCCTGAGAACGCGAGAGCGGGCGAGGGGAGACCCCGCGCCGATCCTGGCTTGCGAGTCCTTGGTTGATGGGGACATGGACGCACCAGATTCAAGCAGAGGGGGAGTTGCCATCATGCCACGGGTTGTTAACTTTGAGACGGGCGCCGATGACGTTGAGCGCGCGATCAAGTTCCACGGCGCGACGGTGGCGCCGAAAATGACGATCCCGGGCATCGGTTATATCGCCTATTGCACGGACACCGAAGGCAACCTGTTCGGCGTCATCCAGGAAAACAGAGAAGCCAAATAAGATGCCCGCGCCGGGGGGCCGAGTCCTGATCCAACCGATCAGTCTGGATTGGGTCCAGGCCCTACATCGCTGCCTTGATGAGGTGTCGCGCGAGCGGCGCTGGCTTGCGTTTCTGAAGGCACCGCCGCTGGAGTTGACGCGCCGCTTCGTCGAAGCGCAGCTCAAACGAAATGCGCCGATGTTCGTCGCAACCGAAGGCGGCGAAGTCGTGGGTTGGTGCGACATCCAAACCGGCGCGCTCGAAGGGTTCACCCATTGCGGCCGCCTGGGCATGGGCGTGCGGGCGAGTCACCGGCGCGGGGGGATCGGAAGCAAACTGCTCGCCGCCGTCCTCGAAGAGGGGCGCAGTGATGGTCTGACGCGCGTTGAATTAGATGTTTACGCATCGAATACCGCCGCCATCGTCTTGTACGAGAAGGCCGGTTTTACCGTCGAGGGCCTGAAGAAAAACGCCCGGCTACTCGACGGCGAATACGATGACGTCGTCATGATGGCCAAATTGTTGTAGCGATTCCCTTTCATAACCTTGCATGATGATTGATGAACGCCGAACCCGAATTCGGATATTCATGAGTTAGAGGTGCCATTCAATCGGATATACGGAAGAACTTCGATGAAGCATATGAGATATTTAGGCCATCTTCTTCCATGCTGGCTGCTATTCGCCTCATTCGCCGCGATCGCATGTGGCGCACCCCTTTTTGAAGAGGATTGGAACTCGGGCCGCATTGATCCGGCCAAGTGGGACGCCTCGGTCGGCAACGGCGTGATGCATGTCGAGCCGATCGGCGGCGGGGACCATGCTTTGATGATGGCGGGGAGGCTGGATTGGACGGCCTATATCTATAGCGTCGGGTCGTTCAGCCGGGGCGATCACCTGCGCGTGACGTTCAAGCTGTGGGGTGACGAGCGTCGCGTGTCGCCCGACGGGGTCGCTCTGTTTCCCGATTCCGCCGGGATTACTGGGCCGTGGCATGGTTCGAACAAAGGCCCGATCTACTCGACCATCGATGAAGCCATCGACATGTGGTGGGCCATCTTGCGGCTCGGCGAGAACGGGGTCTATCAGAAAGGGCCGCTTCTCTCCCAAGCCTTTATGCGCGCCTTGGCGGCCGCTCGCTCCAAGTCCAATGCCTTGATGGTCCGCGTGGAGTGCGGCGACGAGCGGGGCGGCCTTTTCCAGTGGTCGACCAATGGGGGCAGGACATGGATTGATGAATTCAACACGATCGGCGTCGCCGGTGGGTCGGCCTCGCCGCTCTTTCTAGGCTTTGCGCCGGGTCAGTCGCATGTTTATATCGACGACATCGTCGTTGACCAAGGCGCCGACGATCGCTCACCCGAGCCCACGCCCAAACCAAAACCGCTCCCCGCCCGGATCGAAGACCTCAGCGAGCATTTCAGTAAACCGAGTGGGGATATATCGCCCTGGATGCTCGTTCCCGATCAAAACGTCCGGGAGGCATCGACCACCGAACATCCGGGGATGATCACGATCTACCAAAACGGCTTGGGTCAAGACATCAAGGGCATCCTGGGTCAACCGATTCGATTCGACCAATACCGCGTTCCGTGGGAATTTCAATTGGGGATGGTGCAAAGCTTTGATGCCATGTTGGCTGCCGGGTCGAAGACGCAGGCCAACACCGCGATCGGGCTCAACGTGGCCCGAGGACCGCGCCCAGCGCCCGCCCGACACGCGTGACTATCAGTTGCTCGTCGTCCACCTCGGAGCGACCGGCGAGGCGGGCGCGGGGCTGCCGCAATTCGCCGACATGCCCCACCCCGATACCTATCTGGTGTGGGGCCGCGGCGACCTGGGTTACTCGGCGATGGGCGATTGGAACGTCCCCAGCATCTGGGTCGGCGACGGCGGACGACGCGGGGGGCCGGCGAATGATCAGGTCTTCTTTCGCTTCCGCTTGCTGGGTCCGTCGCTGGTCCAGGTCGGGTTTCGCGGCGACCAGTCCTACGCCTTTCACATGCGGGCCATCGATACGTCGCAATACGGCCCGATTACCGGCGTCTGGGAAATCGGCCCGATTATTTCGGGCGATCGTTGGATTCCCGATGTCTTGTGTCGCAATTTGAAACCGATCAAGGGTTGGCATGACGTGGGCGACCTCAAGAGTACCATCGAGCCCAACGGGAACTACTCGTATCAGTGGCAAAAGTTTTACAAGAACCCCGATCCCGAGCCGCCCAACCCGATGTACGAATACTATGTCGATTACTGCGCATTCTTCCCTTCCGCCCCGCTGCCGCTCGAGGCCTATTCCGACGACTTCAATATCCGCGGTTACCTGGGCAAGTGGCAGGCCCAGCCCCAGGGGACCATTCTCGATACCTACAGCCACCCCGGCCATCTCACGATGACGCTGATCGGGTCGGGTTGCGGGACCGGTTTTTCGCCCGTCGGCGGATCGGAACTGGACCTGTCTTATTACAAGCCGCCGTTCGAGATCGAGATCGCGTTCACGGCCCCCGACGACACGATCCCGTGGAACCTGTGGATGAATTGGCAAATCGCTGGACCGGGCGGCGGCTGGAAAGGGTTCTGGCAGCCCGGCGTTCAAAACTTCCCCGAAGAAAAACGGCACCTGTTTATCAATCGTGTTCAACAGGCATTCGGACAAAGAGCTAGGGCCAGTATCAATGTCGAGTTCGAGGAGGTTCCGCCCGAATCGATCATGGGGGCCAAACCCCTTTACATGCTCATTCAAATCATCGACCCTGGGCGTGTGAGGGTCGGGTTCCGCGGCGCGCCGACCGACCCTTGGTATTTTTCGAAGGTGACGGATGTCGCGAAAGATTTTGGCGGCCCGATCGCCAAGTTCGGCCAGCACGCCTTCAGCACGGTGACCGGCCGCCGGTGGGGTGCCCCGGCCGGCGCGCCGATGTATCAGCAGTTTTTGGTCGATTACGTCGATTATCGCTACGGACTTTCCGAATGACGGTGGGCCCTCAATCATCACGTCCGCCACGATTCAGCCGTCTCGCATGGCAAGGAGGAAAAACGATGTTCCGCTCGGATCGGTTTGTTCAAGTCTTGAGGTTCTGCGCGCTCATGGTTCTAACGGCGGGACCGGGGATGACCGCCGACCCCGATACGATCGTCGATAAGGACGGCATCAAGCCGCGCGGCGAATGGTACGAGGCCACCGTGCCCGACACCCTCGATCTGGCCGAGCGGGCCGAGTACTCGATCAACGCCTTGTCGCGCAATCTCGAACCCGACAAGTTTTACGCCGTCTTGCAGGGGTTCAACTATGGGGCGGACAATTACACCATCAGCGGTTTGACGTGGAACATCACCCCCAAGAACCTGCGCGGCCTGCCAATGATGCGGACGATGTGCGGCAGTGACGAGAACATCGACATCGAATACGAAGCGATGCGCGCGCTGGTCCGGCAAGTCCACCCCGACGGGCAGATCTACTACCCCTTCGACCAGGACGGTCCGCCCAAAGACACCTCATATCCCCTGGCCAACGGCATCGCCGGCCTGACCTTCTTGGTGTGGCACGCGCGCGACGGGAATCCCGCGTGGCTCGATTTGGTTAAGCTCGTGTGTCAAGGACTGAAGAACTCGGCGATCGAGGTCGAGGACCGCGCCTACTGGCCGCCCGAAAGCAGCATCAAGCAGGATGGATCATGGCACTTCACGGATCGCGAAAACGCCAAGCCGTTTTATGAATACACTCCACCGGACGAACCCGATTTTGATCAGCAGGGGTTCGAAGGATCGATCAAGTTCGAGCAGTCGCAGGCCTATCGTCTCCTGGCGCTCTGTTACGCACTGGGCGGCGACCCCGAGGCGATGGAAACGGCGCGCAAGGTGGTCCGTTTCGTCCTCAAGCCGGGAATGTGGGAGAACACCGACGATGAAGGTTATTCGGGCCACGAGCACGGCATCTGGGCGGGACACTTCCACGCCAACATCACCAACCTGCACGCCTTGCTCGACGTGGCGATGATCGAAAACAGCCAGCGGATCAAACAGATCGTCCGCGAGGGATACGACCATGCGATTCGGCAGGGCGTGGTCCGCATCGGCTGGTTCCCGGGCTGGACGTTGCCCGAAAAATATAAGCGTGAAAAGCACTACCATTCGATCACTGAATTGTGCGGGCTTTCCGACATGGTCATCCTCGGCGTCAAAATGAGCGACGCGGGCATGGGGGATTATTGGGACGACGTTGACGCGATCGTGCGCAATCAGTTCACGGCGCAGCAGATCATCGATATGGGCCATATGCGCCGCATCGCCGGCGGCGGTCATGAGCATGACGCCGATCTGGCCCGTTTCCAGGGCGGCTTCGGTCCCGGCAAGCCGACCCAGCTCGACCCGACGATGTGGGGTTGCTGCACGGCGAACGGGGCGATCGGCCTGTATTACGCCTGGCACGGCATCACTCGCTTCCGTGACGGCGTCGCGACGGTCAACTTGTTTCTCAATCGCGCATCGAAGTGGATGGATATCGACAGCCACGTGCCATACGAAGGCAAGGTCGTGCTGCGCAACAAACTGGCCCACACCGCGTCGGTTCGCATCCCGTCGTGGGTCGATTTGGACGCGGTGCGGTGCGAGGTGAACGACGAGCCCGCCGTTCCGGCCCATTACGGCCGGCGTTTATTGATCACCGGTCTAAATAAGGGCGACACGATCACGCTAACGTTTCCCCTCAAGGACCAAACCGACAAATACTTCATCCACGACAAGGAATACACGTTCCAGTTCAGGGGCAGCACCGTAGTCGATGTCGCGCCACGGGCCGATGACACGGGAAAGTATCCCATCTACCTGCGAGATCGCTACAAAGCGGGCTGGGCCCCCATGCGCAAAGTCAAGCGGTTTGCGGCGGCGGATGTTCTTGATTTGCAGTAACAGGGAACGGGGGAGTTGATCACCAATAACGCCAAATTAATGGCTGCTGGTCGTCGTGATCACCGTTGGCATAATGACGCTTACCATCACCGCCGCCTGGATGGCTTCGATGGCCTCTTTTGCGGCCGCTCCAGTATCAGTCCGTTCCCGTTCTTGCCCATCGTCGCGCCATCGCCTCGATCTGCGGTAACAGGTTTGGCCAGTCATGCAGGGTGGCAGGGTCAAAGTCAGCGCCATTTGGCCAAACCAAGGTGTGAATTTCAGGATCGATTGCTACTTGCTTGAAAAGAGACTCGTCTCGCAGGGGACCGTAATGGGCGCCTTCCATGATTGGTTGGAAATCGATGACTTGTGAACTCCCATCATCAAAGCCAATGCGGAGCGTATAAGGGGCCACACGTTCGAATGAATGGACGCGATAGATGGGGTGACTCATTTCGCCCTTCTTAATCTTAGCGGTTCAACTCCCGTCCCCACCGTCAATTCCCATCACCGGCAGCCGTTCCCCAACTGAGGCCGTGTAGCGTTTGAAGGCTTCGGCGTAGCGGATGGGGCGGCCGCTCCATTGGCGGGCTTGGGTGGCGCGGTATTCGGCCCATTGGGTGTACCAGGGGACCAGTTTGGGTTGCGAGCGCAGGGCACGCAGGGCGTCGGTCTTCTGGTCGAAGACTTCACCGATATCGACGAACGTGTCGGGGACGAAGCCGGTGACGTCGTTGCGCGGGACGGTCGGTTCGAAGAAGAAGATGTGGGGGAGTGAATGGACGGACGGATGGACGGCGGCCGGGTCCGCGTCGAATCCGGGCGCCGCGGCCAGCGTCCCGGCGCGGATCACCGCCTCGGCGTTGACCTGGTGATCGACGTTGTGCGGATCGACGCGCCAATGGGTCAAGATGATATCGGGCCGCCGCACTCGGATTAAACGGGCGAGCGTCAAGAGGCGGTCCTTGTCGATGAAGAGCGGATAGTCGTCCCAATCGAGGAACTCGATCGTGGCGCCGAGGATAGCGGCGGCTTCCTCGGCCTCGGCGGCGCGCAGCTGCTTGACTTCCTCGATCGATTTCCCCTCACGGTCGCTGTTCCAGTAGGCTTCAGACTCACCCCGCTCGCCGTAGGTTGCGCCGACCACGTGCACCTTGGCCCCCCGCCGGGCATGGAGCGCGATCGTCCCCCCGCTGCGCGAGCAGAAGTCGGCCGCGTGGGCGCTGACGACCAGTATGTTTTCCTGGCCCGTCATTCCGACGACGTAACTTGATAGAGCGGCGACTGGCCGGCGGCCACGCGCGCGAGGTTTTCGATGGCCGCCTCGGCGCGACGACGCGCGGTCCCGTTTGTCACGCCTGCCGTGTGCGGCGTGGCCAGGACTGAGTCGAGCTGAACCAGCGGGTGCTTGGGATCGATCGGTTCCGAGGTAAAGACGTCCAGCGCCGCGCCTCTGATTTGCCCGGCCTTCAGCGTTTCGAGCAACGCGTCTTCGTCCACCAACTCGCCGCGCGCGACGTTGACCAATACGGCCGTCGGTTTCATCTTGGCCAGGACCTGCCGGTTGATCATGTGCCGCGTTTTCGAGGTCAGGGGGACGTGCAGCGACAGGTAGTCGGCCTCGGAGGCCAGCCGTTCCAAGTCCGCGGGTTTGCCGCAAAACTCAAGGTGATACTCCTCGACCGTCCCCTCCGGCACGTCAATCTGGTCCAGCGCGAGCATCCGCATCCCGAACGCCCAGGCCCGTCTGGCCAGCTCGCGCGCGCTGGCACCGAAGCCGACCATGCACAGCGTCTTGGTTTCCAGTTCTTCGTTCATCGGCTCGCTGTATTTCCCCTGCCTAAGGGTTTCGAGCATGAGGTCGTGCTGCTTGGCGAAATGCAGCATCTGATACATCGCGTGTTCGGCCAGGGCGACCGCGCTGAACTGACCGGGCGTGTTGGCGAGCGGCAGGCCTTTGCTCAATATGTAATCGACATCGACGTGATCGAGTCCCGTGCCCAGCACCTGCCACAGCTTGACACCGGCGGCTTTGGCCTCGTCGATGATATGCCGCCTGCCGATCGCTCCACCCTGTTCAATCAATACCTCCACCCCTTCGAGCTGTTCCTCGATCGGACGTTCCGGGTCGTAAAGATGGATATCAAATCGCCCGGCGCACGCATCGAGTACCGGTTGGTACCATAAATGCAGGATCTCGCGAATGCCAATATACAGGACTTTCATGGATGGATGCTCCTTTGTCGTGGGTTTATCGAGGACGCGGGCCGAGTTGTATCAGGAAACAGCGGTAATTCTCAATGAACATTTTGTGGCGCGTCACTGTTGGGTCAGGCCGAACCCTTCTTAAACGGTTCAAAAGCCGCGGCGACGTCTAGGAACCCCCTCGAAACGAGCGCCCCGTCCGAACCCATCGCGATCAGCGTAAAGCCTCGTTCGACATTTTGCGCCAACTCTTCGGGCTTCATGTTGAGGATCCCGGCCGCCTTGCCATGCTTGCGGCAGGCCGCGACGACCTTTCCATAAGCCTCGATCATCAACGGATGATCGATCTGGCGCGGGATGCCCATGCTGAAACTCAAATCGGTGGGGCCGATGAACAACGAGTCCACGCCCTGGACCCCGGCGATCGCCTCGCAATTGGCGACGGCCTCGGTCGTCTCGATCTGTACGATCGTCAGGACGTTGTCGTTGGCGGTGCCGATGTAGTCCATCACCCGCGTGCCGAACCCGCAGGCCCGGTTCCAGCCGGCCACGCCGCGCACGCCGTCGGGCGGATAACGCATCGCGGCGGCCGCCTGGCGGGCCTCCTCCTCGGTATTGACGTAGGGGACCATGATGCCCGAGGCGCCCAGGTCCAAGGCGCGCTTGAAGCGCGGGGCCTCGTTCCACGTAATCCGCACGATCGGCGCGGCCTGGGTCCGCCCGACAGCCAGAAGTTGCAGCAGCAGGCTCTCGTGATCGCCCGAACCGTGCTCGCAGTCCAGAACGAGAAAATCGAACCCGGCCTGAGCGGCCAGCTCGGCCGTCAGCGCCGAACCCAGGTTCAAAAACGTCCCCGCCAAAAATTCCCCGCTCTTGACGCGATCTCGTATCCAAAACATGGAATGTTTCTCCCCGCCCTCTGAGTTCTGTTTCAACACGCAGAACTCAAATGATACCCCATCAAGCGTCTGTTGAAAAGGGCTATGTTTTGCCTACGGTTTAGATAGGGCGCATCTCGCGGATCCGCGAGATGCGCCCCTGCCTGTTGTGCCTGTTGAACTGCGAAAGATGGGCTGTTAAAATCGTCGCGCGGTGGTAGATTGATCAGTTAAGCGGGGTTTATTGACCATTTTCGCGCGGGCGGAACAGCGAAACGTCGAATTTAGACTGGGAGAGCCAAGCGGCCATGAGCGAGATGAAACCGCGAGAGCGGGTGCACTGCGTTCTGGCTGGGGACATGCCCGACCGCGTGCCGTATTTTGAAGTGGCGGTCGATTATCCGTGGATCTACAAGTTGCTGGACCGGCAACTGTCGGCGGACGAGAATTTCGAATCGGGGGAGTATCTGACCAACGACATCAGCGATCAGTTGCGGGTCAACGAGATCCTGCACCGCGACAACCTGGTTTACTGTCACCTGCCGCCGATCCCGGCGGTCAAGTCGGCGGGCAAGGACCAGATTCTGTTCTTTCACGACGGCAAGATCAAGACGTGGGAAGACCTCGAAGCGTTCGAGATGTCGGACCTGGATACGGAGGAGGCGAAAACGTCCGCGCGATGTGCGACACGAACTACGAGTACGGCCGCTATCTGATCGATCAGCAGCGGTTGACCGAGCATCCACAACGATCGGCAGCGGCGAGACCCTTTTTGCTTCCAGAAGTGGGGCGGTCTTTGGATATGCCCTGCTGTGGTGTTTCGCCATGATCTGGACCGATCGCCGATACCTGCCCAGGGCGTTATGGGATTATTTCACTTTTGCTGCCTGATCGGAGGGATAACTATTGACATGTCAGATAGAATGTGCTCTTCTGAACAGCCAAATGGGAAATCTCGGTATACGCTGGAAGACTAAGATGCGTTATATATGTTCATGCCTGGTTATGTTGTTTGTTTCGGTCAGTTACCCGGATACTTCCCGCTCGGCCAAGCCGTTCTTTGAACAGGTCGACGTCTTTGTCAGCGGCACGGAGGGTTATCGCACGTTTCGGATTCCATCGGTGACCGTGTCGAACAAGGGCACCGTGCTGGCCTTTGCCGAGTCACATTCATTGTATTTGAACGACGCGGGAGATATCGATATCGGACTCAGGCGCAGCTTCGACGGGGGAGAAACCTGGGGGCCGCTGCAGGTCGTCTGGTCCGACGGCCAGAATACCTGCGGCGGGCCGACGGCCGTCGTGGATCGCGACACGGGCCGGATCTGGCTCCATTCAAGATGGAACCACGGCGACGACTGGCAGCCCGAGCTGCAGGCGGGGATCGGCCGTGACAGGTTTCGCGGTTATGCGCTCTATTCCGACGACGATGGGGCAACCTGGTCGGCGCCGAGGGAGATTACCGACTCGGTGGCTCATCCTGAATGGCGCTTCTTGGGACCCGGGCCAGGCGTGGGGATTCAGATGCGGCTTCCGCCTTACGAGGGCCGGCTCGTCATTCCCTACATGAACAGTTCATTTGGCAAGCACGTGGGATACGATGGTTTCAAAGACCTGCATGACGTCCACTTTAACTCGAACTTCGGCGCCTTCGTGATTTTCAGTGATGATCACGGTGAGACTTGGAAGCGCAGCGAGGGTGTTGTCTGGCCGTGGATGAATGAGTGCCACGTCGTCGAGCTGGCCGACGGGCGGTTGATGATGAACATGCGCAACTTTGACCGCAGGTGCAAATGCCGCGCGGTGGCGATCAGCGAGGACGGCGGGAACACATGGTCCGAGGCCCGCCACGTTCCGGAATTGGTTTCGCCGATCTGTCAGGGCAGCTTTATCCGTTACACAAGTGAAGCCGCTCACGATAAGAACCGGTTATTGCACTCCAATCCGGCTCATCCGGACAGGCGCATGAATGTGAGCGTGAAACTCAGCTACGATGAGGGTAAAACATGGCCCGTGGCCAGGTCCATTGAACCCGGGGATTCGCAGTACTCATGCCTGACCGTGCTTCAGGACATGAAGATCGGTATCCTCTACGAGCGGAAGCCTTACGATCTCATCTCTTTTGCAAGGTTCAATCTGGAGTGGCTGACCGAAGGGAAAGACCAACTGGCCGAATAATGGGTAAGAGTATGAATACTTCAGGCTAGTAACAAGGAGCAAGGCATGAATACGTTTGCTAAAGGTTCTACGGCGGCATTGGCTATAACCATACTCACGCTGTTCGCGACCGTCACCCATTCCGCGGAACCGTTTCTGGAACGGCAGGACATCTTTGTCGGGGGGACGGAACCTTATCACACCTATCGCCGTCCCGCGATCGCGGTCACCAACAAGGGAACGCTGCTGGCGTTTTGCCAAGCCCACCGGTATGACGCGGAGGATACCGGTGATATCGATATCCTGCTGCGCCGGAGTTTCGACGGCGGCAAGTCCTGGGAGGCCCCACAGGTGGTCTGGGACGAAACCATGAGTTCATGTTCCAATCCCACCGTCGTTGTGGATCGTGATTCGGGAAGGATCTGGGTGTTGATGGGTTGGAGCTATTACGCGGACACACTGGAAGACATCTTGAAAGGCCATTTTGTGACGAACACCGGCTCGATGAATCGCACCTATCAAGCATATATTGTTCATTCCAATGACGACGGGGCAAGCTGGTCAGCCCTGGCCTCGATGGAACATGTTACCGAGCTGGTCAAAAAGCCCGAGTGGCGCCTGTTCAAGCCCGGCCCGGGCGCGGGTATTCAACTGCGGCACGGGCCGCACAAGGGACGCCTGATAATTCCCTGCGCTTTCAGCTCGTTTGGCAAGGATTGTGGGTACGACGGATTTAGCGACATCTATGCCATTCATGATTATGTGCATTTCGGATCCTATTTCGTCTACAGCGACGACCAGGGATCGAGCTGGCAGCGGAGTGAGGGCATGGTCTGGCCCTGGATGGGGGAATGCCAGATCGTGGAACTGGACGATGGCCGCCTGATGTTGAACATGCAGAATTATTACCGAAAGCAAAAATGCCGGGCCGTCGCGACCAGCGAAGACGGCGGAAGCACGTGGTCCGAGGCGATCTTCGATACGACCCTGGTGGATCCCGTCAGCCAAGCGGGCTTCGTGCAGTACACCCGCAATGGGACGGACGACCGGAATCGTCTCCTGTTTTCCAACCCCGCCGACCCGGATAAGCCCAGGAACCTGACCGTACGGCTCAGCTATGATGACGGCCAGTTCTGGCCGGTCAAGAAAGTGATTGAACCGGGAGAAGCCGGAGATTCTGCCCTGGCGGTGCTTGGGGACGGATCAATCGGTCTGGTTTATGAACAGGGGTCTTATGAACGGATTGTGTTTGCCCGTTTCAACCTGGAATGGCTGACCGATGGCAAGGATTATCTGCCGTTGGTTCCCCAGGGCGGTCTCCCGACCTTTGACGACAAGCCGTGAGTCCCCAGGATTCCCGGAAGATATCAATTCGTCCGGGCAGGATGGAAATGAAAAACCGGCCAGGAGAGACATGATGAATCATTCCCGATCAGGTCTTCTCGCAAGAGCGATCCTTCTATTCAGTGTGGTCTCGGGGAATGCCGTTGATTCCGCCGAGCCTCTCTTTGAGCAGCAAGATCTTTTTGTAAGCGGGACCGAGGGCTATCGGTTCTTCCGGATTCCCGCCATTGTCGTGACAAACGAGGGAACCGTCCTCGCGTTTTGCGAGGGCCACAAGCTGCACATGTTCGATTCCGGCGATATCGATATTGTCATGAGACGGAGTTTCGATGGAGGGAAGACCTGGGGTCCGCTGCAGGTCGTGTGGGATGACGGGCAGAATGCCAGCGGTGGCCCAACATCGGTAGTTGACCGGGACACGGGAAAGATCTTTCTTTTTCCACGCTGGAATCATGGGGGAGACTGGCAGCCGGAACTGCAACTGGGGCGCGCGCGGGATATATTCCGCTCCTTCGTGCGGCATTCCACGGACGATGGAGCAACATGGTCCGAACCG
The DNA here is from genome assembly GCA_963580245.1 of Candidatus Sumerlaeia bacterium. Lineage (GTDB taxonomy): Bacteria > Sumerlaeota > Sumerlaeia > MVZB01 > MVZB01 > CAUZJO01. Next base: position 15,846 of record CAUZJO010000095.1, read on the forward strand.
GTGGAAATCACCGATATCGTGAAGAAACCCGAATGGCTGTTCTGGGGGCAAAGCCCCGGGACGGGGATTCAGCTGGAGACGGGGCCTCATAAGGGCAGGCTGGTGATCCCCTGTTGCTTCAGTTCGTTCGGGAGGGATGTCGGGTACGATGGTTTTCGTGAAGTCTTTGACACGCATGCGGATCATCAATTCGGGTCCTGTTTGATCTTCAGTGACGACCATGGAGAGACCTGGGAGAGAAGCAAAGGGGTCGTCTGGCCCTGGATGACCGAATGTCATGTTGTGGAACTCGCCAACGGTGACCTGATGCTTAATTTCCGGCAGGCATTCCGCAAGAAAAAGGTGCGGGCATACGCCATCAGCAGTGATGGAGGGGTGACATGGTCGGAACCCGTATTGGACGACACCCTGGTCGATCCGTACTGCCAGGGGAGCTTCATCCGGTATACACGGGCCGGAGTCCAGGACAGGAACCGTCTACTTCATGCAAATGCCGCCGATCCGAATTACCGCCGGAACATGACGGTCAGGCTGAGTTATGATGAGGGCAAATCGTGGCCCGTCTCAAGGGTCATTGAGCCCGAGGGAGCTCAGTATTCAAGCATGACCGTATTGCCCGACATGACCATCGGCCTGTTATACGAAGCCGAGCCTTATAAATACCAGCGATTTGCCCGGTTCAACCTGGAGTGGCTGACCGAGGGACAGGACCGGCTTCTATCAAAGGAGTAAGAATTCAAGACTCCTAGTGGAATGAGAATAAAGATGCACAAATATCGAGCGATTCTCCTTGGCGCGTTTCTTCTACAAGGTTTAGCCTTCGATTTCCCTTGTGCCGCTGATGATGTTGTCGCACCGATTGACATAGGTGCGAGACGGGAGATGTTCGTAGACGATTACGTGATAGATACCTTGGATAATGTCACTCATAAGATGCATCATCCCACTCGTCGTGAAACAGTTTTCACGTTCGACCAGGCCTGGGAGCCTTACTCTGGATATGTCACGGTCCTGAAACATGAAGACACGTTCAAGATGTATTATAACGCCAGACCCCGCGTCGTTCCCGGAGTGCATCGCTACACCTGTTACGCGGAATCCGACGATGGAATCAAATGGACAAGGCCGGACCTAGGCATTCTTGAGATTAACGGGTCGAAACAGAACAATGTACTATTAAGCGACGGTTCATTTTCACATAATTTCACCCCGTTTATCGATAATCGGCCAGGAGTTGATCCCGAGGCCCGGTATAAGGCCGTCGCTGGAGATTATGGATCGGGAGGGTTATACGCATTTGCGTCGGCGGATGGAATCCATTGGCGAACTTTAAAAGACGAACCGGTCGTTGTGAACAGCAAAGAAGCAATCTCGCCGCCATTCGATTCTCAAAACACGGTTTTCTGGTCGGAGACTGAAGGTCAATATGTCTGCTACTACCGCGCCTGGAATGAATATGGCTTTCGTTCTATTTCGCGCTCTACAAGTGATGATTTCATTCAGTGGTCCTCACCGACTGAAATGAAATTCATGCATCAAGGCAGGCCTGCCCCCATGGAGCATCTTTATACCAATGGGTGTTTACCTTACTTTCGAGCGCCGCATATTTACATTGGAATTCCTTACCGATACGTGGAGAATCGCAATCGGGTTGGAAAAGAAGAGGCGCTCAGCCAGGGTTTTGAAGAATGGTTCTATGATATTCGATCCGACATATTAACCGATGGATTATTGATAAGTTCCAGAGGGGGAGACATCTTCCAACGAACTTTCCTGGAGGCGTTTATTCGTCCTCCCATGGGGACCAGGCATTGGTTGGGCTATGGTCTTACACCGTGTTACGGGATTGTTCAAACGGGTGAAGGTGAAATGTCTATCTATGCCGGAGGGCAGCGCGGTTTCCCAAACCTAACCTTGAGTCGGTATACCTTGCGGCTGGATGGTGTTGCATCGATAAACGCACCCTATAGCGTGGGTTCCATGACTACCAAGCCCCTGCTCTTTGCGGGCAGCAAACTAATGCTAAATTATTCCACATCAGCCGCCGGGTCCATTTCCGTTGAATTTCAGGATGAACATGGACATCCAATTGGTCCACTCAGCTTACAACATTCCATTCCGATGTTTGGCAATGAGATTCAGGAAGAGGTAAAATGGAGCAAGAGTAAAGATAGCACCGTGTCGCTAAAAATCATGAACGGCTTGCCGATCCGGATTAAGTTTATCATGCAAGACGCGGATTTGTATTCGTTCAAGTTTGAATAAGCACTCTTGGCGTTCCATTGGTAGTGTCCAGAATCATAATCGATCGCAACGTGTCCCTCGCCAAAATTGAATCCGTGTGAAAGATACTGCAAATCCTGGGGATTCATCCCGATTCACTTGGCTTTCATCAGTCGAGGTGAATGGTCGGTTCACCCTTTGAGTACAATTCAACCTGGTTATTGGCATTACCTTGGAGAGACCAGACGAGTTTCTGCTCATTCTGATCTCAATCGGTCTGAAAAGGCTCAGCAGGAGTCAGGCTGCTTTCCGCCATTCATACCGGTGATGCAGGCCACCGACTCGGGGCAGCGAGACAACGTTGGCTTTTTCAGATGGCTTGTGTTGTACGGGTCGTGTGAAAGGCGTGTCTTTGTTCAGGCCGTAATGGCAGCGGTCTTCATGGTAATAGGCCAAATAGTCCCTGAGCAATCGTCGCAGTTGTTTCTCATCGAGCACGATCACATGGTCCAATAACTCTCTTCGGCAACTGGCTACCCACCGTTCCGCGACACCATTTTGCCATGGACTGCGATATGATGAGGGCAGAACATGGCCTGTCTCGAGAGTCGTTGAGCCGGAAGGGGCTCAGTATTCAAGCATGACCGTATTACCGGACATGACCATCGGCCTGTTATACGAAGCCGAGCCTTATAAATACCAGCGATTTGCCCGGTTCAACCTGGAGTGGCTGACCGAGGGACAGGACCGGCTTCTATCAAAGGAGTAAGAATTCAAGACTCCTAGGGCCTGTTAACACAAACGGAGCATGTCGACGGCAAGGGCGAAACAGATAAAACCGACAAACATAACATCCAACTTCTCAAAACGGGAAAATATCTGACGAAAGCCTTTCAAACGACGGAAAAGCCGCTCCACTTCATTGCGTTTTTTATACATTTCCCGCTCATATTCCCAAGGATACATCCGGTTGCGCTTTGGAGGAACGATTGGTTCCATCCCCAAATCCACGACCATTTGGCGCATGACATTACCTTCGTAGGCGCGATCCATG
>CAUZJO010000096.1:0-18911 GCA_963580245.1 Candidatus Sumerlaeia bacterium
CAAACCATTACCGATTATATCGACGCTCATAACAAGGGCCCCCGATCCATTACTTGGACCGCCAAGGCCGAGACGATTCTCGAAAAAGTCCGCCGCGCCCGCGCCACACTGGATAATCTGCAATCAGCGTGAGACACTACACTAGCAGCGTCAAGACGCGCCGGGCCGTTTCAGATCGGAATGCAAAGCGGCCCGTGCGTTGAACAGGGTCGTTAGTCGTCGCCCAACGCCGACAGGTATGCGTCTCGGGTCGATTGGATCATCGCCTCGAAGGGGAAGCGGCGCAACGTTCGATCGCGTAGTCCGATCCGGGCGGCGGCGAGACGATCCGGCTCCGCCAACAGCCCGGCCAAGGCGTGCCGGAATGCCTCCGGGGTGGCCTGCTCGACCAACCAGCCGCCTGGAGGCTCTTCGCGTCCCAGCACCTCCGGGATCGCCCCGCGCCGCGTTGCCAAGATCGGCGTGGAGTGCAGCAACGCTTCAAGGCCGGCCAAGCCAAAAGCCGGATGGACCCGCTCAGGCCACAGCACGAGGTCCGCCCCCGCCAGCATCCGGGCCTTCGCGGCATCGTCGACGCGGCCCGCCAGCGTGATGCGGTCCTCGAGACCGAGCCGCGCGATCAGGCGTCTCAATGCGGCGGCCCGCCCTCCCGTTCCGGCGATGGTATAGTGCCAGGCCCGGTCGCGCAAACCGGCCAGGGCCTTCACCGCCAGGTCTTGTCCTTTTTGCCATTCCAGCCGGCCGATGGTGAGCAGGTGGTGGCCGGTCCAGCCAAGGTCGATGCGGGCCTGATCGCGCGAGGGTGGAGGCGGACCGGCTTCACGAACGGACAACGGGATCAGTCGGAGACGATCCCGGCACGCGGGCGCGAGCCGTTCCAACTCGCCAAGCGTGAAGCTGGAATCGACCAATATCCGATCGGCCCGCCCAAGTGCCCCGCGCCACCAGGGTGCGTATAGATAACGCCGACCGTAACGAAGCCAAGCCTCAACCCGCCGTGCCGGCCCCAGCAGCGGATAAACGTCACGATGGAGCGGCGTTTCGCTGGTGAGGGTCCCGTGGACCGTCAGCACTAGCGGCGGACCGGATGGCGGGGGCTTCCAAAAGCCGAGTCCAAACTCCTGGGCGTGGATAAGATCGAAGCGATGGCGTTCCTGAAGCGATTCGATCAGCGGGCCGATCCGGCGCAAGTAGGTGAGGCTATATCGCGCAGGGTCGCCGATGGGAATCCCGTGCAGCGTGACGCCGCCCGCCGCAAAACGTTCGCCTTCCTGCGCGGGCGCCTCGGCCGCGAGCAGGTGCGCCTCCAGGCCGAGCGCGGCCAGTCCCAAGGCCAAGTCCTCGACATGACGCTCCACCCCGCCCGCCACGTGAATCGGCAGCGCCCTGTTCACCAGCAGGACCTTGAGAGGGTGGTGGTCGCGCGCGCTCAAGGTCCCTGGCCGGTCTCGGCAGAGGTCGGGGCGGATTCGGAATGCGAATGCCAGTCGAGGATCTCTCGATCCTCGCGATTGAGAAACCAGCAGTTGAATTGACCGTTGACCATGGAACTCAAAGCAAGCCTTGTCTTCAACTAACAAGCACAACCCTCATTCCAAAATGATAGTCGAACGCACCTGTTTTCGACAAGGACTTGATGCGGGGTGGCCAACCCAGCGGCTTGCGGGACGGGTATGGTCTGATTACTTAAAAGCCTCTTACGCGCGTGATTTCATCTTGCTAATAAACTGTTTCCTCGATTCTTGTTGCTCCTGCGCTAGAGTTTCCACAATGGGCTCCATCCGTTCAGCCCACTCCAATAAACCACCTGCGTGAAACACATTACATGCAACTTCCAAGTGTCTTTGGAGGTCTCCGCGCCTAATTCCTTCGTCAGGCTCGAAAAGCCATAACAACGAGTAGACGTAAGTCGCGGTAGGATTGCCTATCTCGGACATCCTCCGTGGTGGCGGCATCTTCCTGTATACAGTTCTTCGTTTCTCCTTGGACCGAACAAAAATACTCGTTCCAAATGGTTCAGAGTCATCAACTAACGCGTTGATGGTTTCATCCTTGGTGCCGCGCAGCAGAACTGTAAATTCACCGCCTCTACAGCTCTTTTCGAATTCCAGCCTATTCAAAATCACATCTAATTCTCGGATCCTTGCCTCGATTTCGCCCGGCGGTCTTGCATTCAACAATTCCTCAAAATGCGCAACCATAATTTCCCTGCTCGGTAACGGCTCCTTCGATACCAGCCATTGTGTTAAAAGTTCCTCGCGCAAATCAGCCGAGGATAATCTCGTCCAGAACAATAGGGTCAGAGCGCCATGTTCAGGCCCGATTACCCAACCGTCCCTCCCAGTCACAACTTGTAGCCTTAGCAGCTCCTCACATGCTAAAAACCAGAGAAGATATTGGTTCACATTATGGGCATATAATACCTCACTTGTTAGACCTGTGTCCTCATCCGATGTTTCTATAAATATATTAAAAGGTCAAATTGATTGACATCCGAGAAGTGTCATGACTCCCATCAAAAACCATAGCCACCCGAACAGCCTTCCCAAAAGCGCTAACTGCTTATTTCTCTTGGAATGTGCCCTATTACCCATCTTGCCTTCAACTACTCGGAGCTATTCTCATCGCAAAATCATATTCGAACGTAACTCGCCTCGACAAGGACTTTATGCGGGGTGAGCCGACCTGGCATTTTGCGGAGGCGGGTGTTGAGCAAGTCCCGCGCCCCTAGTACCTGCAAGTTACTGACTCGCGTGAAAGCGGTCTCCTTTGGAAGGAATTGTCGGATTGGATACACTTCTCAGGTTCCGGGGGATACAGTTCCGCCCATTCAACATGGAGAGTTGCGCGTCGAGATTGAATCCATGAATTTCATCATAATGTTACAGAAAAAGGACACCTTTCCGCCCGGCTAAACTTCCCGCCTCTCCCGTCGATAAGCGACCTTAAGACTTTCGGGAAGGGAGAGAGGCGCGATGCCCAGTGCCCACCGGTTATTTAGTCGATCCTGAAAAAGCCCTGCTCAAGCAGCCCAGCCGATCAGAGCTGAACTCGGGTGAACCAGAGGCATCCGTTTTCGACTCGTGATTTGCGCCAGACGCAGCAAAAGATAATGAAAAATCGCCGCGTGGGCCAGCAGTTTCCTGAAATTCATCCCCGCCGCGCTCCCGATTGCATTGAACGCGTCGCCCTCGGCGTCCCACAGCCGGCAGCGATCCATGCGGTGTTTTTGTTTGAGATGCCCGATGCCCGGTTCGATCGCCGCTCGTCGTTTCATCCAGCGCCACAGCCGCGCGGCCAGCTTGCCCCGTCGCGGCCGCGTCTCGGTGGTCGTGATGAGTGAGTTCGGCCGCCGCCTGCGCAAAAACGACAACACCGACACCGACCACGGGCGCGGCGGCCTGATGATGGTCCTCAGCTCCAACCTGACGCGCGGCCGGGCCTGGCCGAGGAACAACTGGCCGAGCGCGTCGACCTGCGCGTGACGACCGATTTCCGCGCCGTCCTGGGCGAGCTGGTCCTCGCCCGCGGCGGCAAAGCCGACCTCGCAGAGGTCTTCCCCGGTTTCGACTACCCCGGCTCCCTAGGCCTCTTCTCCTCCCAGGCGGGCGTCCAGCAGGATACGTTGGATGGGTTTCTGAAGAATTATTCGTGAGAACCAAGGCGTGATCGTTGAGACCGAATTGGACCGTTGAGTGCGCTCGTGGCGCTCGGCGGTCCCAGCGATTGCCCCGACCTCCTCGGTCCCCCGTGAGCCGCGTCTTACTTCGTCCGCTCCACGATCGGAATCCCAAGTAGCCTGAACACCCGCGTACCGTCCTCGTCCTTGGACTCCGAGAAGATCAGGAAGCGACGCTTGTATTCAAGCACCTCGCCGCTCGGGCTCTTGGTGACCTCCCGCCGAAAAAGTGGCCAGAGCAGGTTGAAGGTCTTGTGAAGATGGTCTTGATCACTACTGGAGAAGTAAAACGGCAACACCCCGTGATACGACTCGCCCGGCGCGGTTCCCCGCGCGAATGGCAGCAGCCAGAAATCTTTCTTCTCACCCTCTTCAACTTTTCTCCGACTCCTACTGAACAACGGCAAAAAAGACGTGCTGGATCCCTGGGGCGACTTGAGCCTCTCGTAAGGCATAAGCCACAGGTGGGTCATCCCCATCGGGCCTCTTCTCGCGTGTGTGCCACCAAAGCGTAAATAACCCGACCACCTGCTCCTCATCGTTGCCTTTCTTTTTGAACGGAAACAGCCAGAAATCGTAACCCCCCTCAGCCTTCATGTATTTGAAAAGAATCGGAATCCGATACTCGGCCCCCCCCGGGCCCCCGCTCGCTGGAAAATAGCGGAAACAGGTTCCATGTTCTATGTTCGCCCTCCCGGTTGTAATAGCTCGGTATGATCCACAGCGTTCGTTCGTCTTCACTCTTCATGCTATGGAATAGCACCGGGACCGTGACTTCCCGGGACTCGGCGGTCTTCTTCGAAAAACACAGTGGCACGATTCTCAACCGGCTAGTCTCCCCATCCTTGCTCTTATAGAAACTCGGCGCAACGTACAGCGCCCGCGGCGACTTGGCGAACAGAGGGAACACGGCCTTGAACTCTCCATCGTGCCGATTGTATATCGGTGGGATCGCCCAAAACGTGTAATCCGGTGTCTGCCGAATAAACGGGAACATCGTGAATGTATCCGCGTCCACGCTAAACCACATCGGCAGCGCCCGCGTCAGTCGCCCCTCGCTCATCTTCAGCATCGGCCACAGAAAATGATGGTCCCGCGCCTGGTTCGTCCGGTAATAAAAGGGGAAGAGCATGAGAAAGTCCCCTTCATGGACGTAGAAGGGATAGAGCACCACCGTCCTTTCGTCGGTAAACTCGGCCAGCGGCCACAGGTCAAGCGCCCGCGCCCGCGACGCAGCATCCCAAGTAATAATGTGGCCGCAACCAGCCACGTCCATCGTATCCTCTTGATCGCAATCATCTTACGCGCTCCCGCCTCTTAATCGAAGGCTCCCCGGACAAGAGAAGACGGTTCGATGATACACGTGCATCAGTAAACCTCAACCGAGATCCGCGACGTTCGCACCGCCTGGAATTGGAGATATCCGTCATATTCTCGACCCGCCGAACCGTTCAAATCAGCCCCCGAAACCGGCGGGGAGCGGCACGCGGTCCTTGAGCGAGACAAGCAGGGCGAAATGGCGAAACGCAAGGACCAGCGCCAGGGCGAGCAGCGCCGAGCGCCATGCCGTGATCATGGGCCCGCGACCGGAAACTCGAACGGCGAACGGCGCGAACATGCCGATGATCAGAAACAGCGAATGGCTGCTCCAGACGAAGACGCCCTCGTAAGAAACGTGATAGAAACAGTGCAGCAGCGCGTGAAACACAAAACAGGCAACCAGCGCCAGGGAGAAGCGGCGGCTGTCGCGGTTGGGATCGGTGAGCATCGCCCAAGCCGCCAGCGCGAAGAGGATCGTCCATAACATCGCCACGCACCAACCGACGGCTGAGTAGTTCCATTCATGAAACGTGATGATGTCCCAGCCGCGTGGGTCGGTCATTGTGCCCATGCGCGCGATGGGCGCCACGAACCCCCAAACCAGATAGGTGGAGAAGGAATGGAGGAACGGGTTTTCGATACTTTGACCGCGCATCGACGCGTCGTGAAGCCAAACGTGCTCAACGCCGATATTCAACTGACTCCCAACCAGCCAACTCAGCGCGACGCCGCAAATCAATACCCCGGCCGCCCAGACGGTCGCCCGCGCCCAACTCTTCCATCCGCGCCGCGCAAACCCGTACGTGAGGAACGACAGAAAGCCGTTGGTCACCGTGAACCCATAATTGAGAACGGCCGAGATGAACCAGGCGCCCTCGCGCAGCCCGCGGATTCGGGGCCGGAGCCGCGGGTCGGCTTGGCCCACCGTCCAGTATAGCAGAATGTGCGAGATAACGATGATGCACAGCGAAAAGATGTAGGTGCCGGGCAGGGCACTTTGAAAGATCCAGATGGCGGTCGAGGCCATCAGCAGACACAACAGCCAGGCGTCCAAGCGCGACACGCCGCGCAAACGTAGATACCACGCCGTCAGCAAGAGCCCGCCCATGCCCGCCGCCGCGTTCAGGATAATGGCCGACATTCCCGCGGTGATCCCCATGCGTTGGATGAGCAACGCGAAGGGTTTCACGGTGGGCGCGAACAGCGGATGGACGTTGCTGCGTCCGTTGAAGCCGCGCTCGCTGATGGCGCGCAGGTTACGCTCAATATCGAAGCCGAACAGAATATCGGATGGCCACAGGTGACCCGAAATAAGCAACTCGCGACCCGCCAGTACCGCGCCCACGAAGAAGGCGAAAGCCATCAACACAAGGCCGCCCACAAAAAGCAGGCGGCCTCGATCGTCCAGGGCATGTACAACCTTATCGCGGAAAACCATGTGAGCTGGGCGAATCTCGATGGGTCATTGCGCCGCGCCGAAGCGGCCGCGTCCTCTAATCATCCGAGGGACCGCGCGGTCCGTCAAGTCTGCTGCGCGGGTGGGTCCGGAGCCGGGTCATGGCGGTCACGGCTGACGGGGATGAACAGTTCGTCGGGCTCGCGCTGCTCGATGCTTTGGTTGGGGGATTCGGCGGGCGTCCGGGGGAGGACACCCCGGCGCAGGCGCAGACGCAGGCTTTCGCCCTCGTTGGGGGCGCGTGAGACGGAATCAGTCTCTTTCATCCCCTAGAGCTGGATGATGTAGCTCTGAATCGCGCCGATCAGCGCGTGCGTGCTGAGCCGCTTGGGCATCTCCTCGACCTTGAGCTCGGCGGCGATTTCCTTGAGCAGTGCCGTCCGCGACATGCCGGGGTAGCCCAGCACCAAGATCGGCCGGTAGAGGCGCGGATCGAGTTCGTGCATCAAGACCTGGGTCAACAGCGTCTTGCCGGTGCCGCTGATGGCGGTCGTCAGGCCGAGCGAGACGTGTTCCTCGATGCAGTGCTTCATCGCGATGAGTGCTTCCTCATGGGCTTCGGTGCGGAAAAAAAACTCCGGATTGACGTTATCGCCGAAGGGCTGGGCGCTGAGACCGAAAAACTTGATCGGGTCGGACGTGGATTCGGGGATCGACTCCCGGCCGTCTTGAGGTGTCGCCTCGTCGACGACTTGGGCGAGATCCAGCTCCGGGGGGCTCGTCGCGTGTTCCATACAACATACCTCCAATTTAGGTAAAAGTGTTGGAACGGCTCGGGGGGGGGCTCAGACGCCGACCATCGTGCGCTTGAGCGCGCCCATCATGTCGCCGAATGAAGACTCCTTGTGCTCGTTGACGAAGACGTTGGTATTGAGGATCGTGTCGGCGATCGCGCGAACGCACTTGGCGGCCTCGCAATCGGGATATTCCAGCATCAGCGGCCGCCGCACCTGGCAGGCCGTCTCGATATGCTGGTCCTCGACGACGTAGCCCAGATCACCGAGCGGGTATTTGAGGTACTTGCGGGTCGCCGCGTTGACCCGATTGAACAGATTTTTGCTGTGATACATGTTCTGGGCCATGTTGGCGATCAGGCCCACTTTGCTGTTCGGCTCCATCTCCAGGATGATCTTGATGATCGAATAGGCGTCGGCAGCCGAGGCGATGTTGGGGGTGGTGACGACGATCACCTCGTCCGAGAAGGTCGCGAAGCGCAGGACGTTCCCTCCGATGCCGGCCTCGGTGTCGACCAGCAGGATGTCCACGTCGCGCTCGAGGCGGTCGATCTGGCGCAGGATGACCCGCCGCTGCTCGGGGGTCAGGTTGGCCATCTCGCGCACGCCCTGGCCGCCGCTGATGACCTTGATGCCCTCGGCGGCCACCGTGATGACGTCCTCGAGCCGCACGTTGTCCTCAACCAGGTGACGTAGGTTATAGCGCGGCTTGACCCCCATCAGGATGTGGACGTTCGCCAGGCCCAAATCGGCATCGAAGATCGCCACTTTCTGGCCCATCTGGGCCAGCGCCAGCGCCAGATTGACCGTCAGGCTGGTCTTGCCCACGCCCCCTTTGCCGCTGGTGACCGAGATGACGCGGGCCAGTCGCTGGCTGCTGCGGGGAAGCGCGGCCGAGGCGTGCGCGCCGTTCCCGTTCAGCAACGGGGCGTCGACCGACGCCGAGGCGGCGTCAGATACGGGTTCGCGGCCATGCAGCGCCGCCTTCAGCTCCCGGCGGACCTCATCGATCGTGCGGCCCTCCACCTGGATCAACTGCCTGATCCGCGTGAGTATATCAATGTGATCCTGGCAGAATTCGTTCTTGTCCAGACTGAGCTGGCTGAAGATGAGAAACTCACGAAAGACCTGTTCAAAGAACCGGATTTCGCATTCTTCGAGACCTGATGCCGCCACCACTTGCCTGATATTAAACCGTTGGACCATGAGCAGGAACCTCCTTGGGCAAAGATCCACCCGCCTTGGCGGGGGCTATTGAGCAACCAGAGAATGATCATCTGGAACGGGTCGATACTAACATTGAGCATGAGAACGAGCGATACCACGGGAAAAAGTTCGACTGTCTGCCAGTGGAGGCGGTAGACCGTCTTTCGGAGTTTTCAATGAACGGGAGCCCGCGTTGGAAGTCACCCACGGGCTGATAAGGGAAGGCCGCTAGCATCGCCACGGGAAGAAAGCAAGACAAAAAAACACTAAAAAAACTGGGCTTATGGGGGCGGCGAGGCTGGACGCGAGATTGCTAGCCCTCCTCCGGGGCCTTGCTCTGGGCGATGATCTTATCCTGGATCTCGTTCGGCACGCGTTCGTAGTGGTCGAACCCCATCTCGAAGACGCCGCGGCCCTGGGAAAGCGAATTGAGCTGACGGACGTAGGTGTAGAGTTCGGACAGCGGCACCAGGGCCTCGATGACCTGCTTCTTGCCCTCGGGGTTCATGCCCAGGATGCGGCCCCGGCGCGAATTGAGGTCACCCATCACGTCGCCCATGTATTCCTCCGGGATCGTGATCTTGGTCTTGTAGATCGGCTCCAGGATCACCGGACCGCAGTGAGGGATGATGTTCTTGAAGGCCATTGAGGCGGCCACCTTGAAGGCCATATCGGAGGAATCGACGCTGTGGTGGGTCCCATCGTAACAGGTGGCCTTCACGTCGACGGTGGTATGGCCCGAGAGCACCCCCTTGCGCATCGCCTCGACCAGGCCCTTCTCGACGGCCGACTGAAAATTGGTCGGGATCACGCCGCCCACGACTTTCCAATCGAACTCGAAGCCGCTCCCTTCGGGCAGGGGCTCGAACCGTACCCAGCAGTCCCCGTACTGGCCGTGACCGCCCGATTGCTTTTTGTATTTGCCCTGGCCTTCAGCCTTCTTGGTGATCGTCTCCAGGTAGGGGACCCGAGGAGGTTCCATGTCCACTTCGATCTTGGTCAGGTCCTTGAGGCGGCCGATCGCCACCGCCAAGTGCGTCTCGCCCATCCCCGACAGAATCGTCTGATTGATCGTCGCGTCGCGATTGAGGCTGAGCGTGGGGTCCTGCTCGATCAGGCGGTGAAAACCCATGCCGATCTTGTCTTCGTCCGCGCGCGACTTGGCCAGCACCGACACGAACGCCGTCGGTTTGGGTAGGCTCAGCGGCGTGATCCGCCCGGCGGCCGAACCCGGCTCGATCAGCGTATCACCGGTCCGGGTGGAATCCAGTTTGGCCACGGCCCCGATGTCGCCCGCCGCGAGCGACTCCACGTTCTCGGACTTCTTACCCTTGCAGGACAGGAGGTGGGCGAACCGCTCATTCTTGCTCTGCTTGACGTTCTGGTAGTTCATCTCGCCCTTGGCCGTCCCGCGCAGCACCTTGAAGAAAGTGAGATGCCCGACGAAGGGGTCGGAGATGGTCTTGAACACATGCAGCACCGTGGGCCCTTCCCGCGAGACCTTGAGGGTTGAAACCGCGTCGTCCTGGTCGTCTTGGGACGGGTAGCCTTCAGGTTTCGATGGGTCGGGGACACAACCGGCAATAAAGTCGATGACGGGCCGCACGCCCATCAGGCCCGTCGCCGACCCGCAGAGAACCGGCATGATCCCCCCATCAGCGAAGCTCTCGCCCAAACCTTTGATGATCTCCTCGGGGCTCAGGGTCTCCTCGACCAGGAACTTCTCGAGCAACTCCTCGTCGCCCTCGGCGGCCATTTCCATCAATTCGGCGCGGGCGGCCGCGGCCACCTCGGCCACTTCGGCCGGCACGTCCTCGCAGGCCACGTCTTGGCCTCCCTCCTTGAGGAATTTCAGTTTGATCAGATCAACCACGCCCTTGAACTCGGCTGCCTCCCCAACGGGCAGGGTCAACGGGACCAGTCGGGCATCCAGGGCGTCTTTGAGCTTGGCGAGGGAATCATCGAAGGAGGCGTAATCTTTGTCGAGTTTGTTGATGAAGATCGCGACGGGACGTTTGAATTCGGCGGCATAGGACAGGACTGATTCGGCCCCGGTCTCGACCCCGCCGGTGGCGTCGAAAACCAGCAGCGTGGCGTCGGCGGCCCGGATCCCCCCCTTGATCTCACCGATGAAGTCGCGAAATCCGGGCAGGTCGAGCAAGTTGATCTTGTGTCCTGCGTATTCCGCCGGCAGCAGGCTCGCCTGGATCGAATGATGACGCCGGATTTCCTCGGGGTCGTAGTCCGAGATCGTGTTGCCGTCGTCTGTCTTCCCCAGCCGTTCGGACTGTTTGAGCGACCACAGGATCGCCTCGGTCAAACTGGTCTTACCGCCGCCGGTGTGCCCGGCAATGGCCACGTTACGTATTTTCTCGGTAGGATAGGCTTTCAACGCGTCTTACCTCCCTAAGGGATTCCGGATGAATAGGGGCAATAATATAGTAGGGGCGATGGGGAGCCGCAAGCGGATTATGGGCGCGGGGAGGGCAAGGGACGCGTCTCGCGGATCCGTGAAATGTACCCATTGCTGAATCCCGGCCCGATATTACCATTCACACCTCCCCCAAAAACGATTAAATTCATGGGACCCTAAGTCGTCGGAGAAGGACCGGAGCGCGAATGGATGCCGACCAGGTGACAATCATCGTGCCCGCTTATAATGAAGCGGGGGCAATCGACGCGGTCGTCTCCGGCCTCCTCGCGCGCGTGCCCGAGGCCGAATTGATCGTGGTCGATGACGGTTCAGACGACCAAACGGCCAAGCTAGCCGCCGAATCGGGGGCCAGGGTGGTTTCTCACGAACAACGGCACGGCTACGGCGCGTCGCTGATGACCGGCATCGAAGCCGCCTCGCGCGATCACGTCCTGTTTTGCGACGGCGACGGCCAGCACACGGCCGAGGACGTCGAGCGCTTGATCGGCGAGGCGGACGGCTACGACATGGTTGTCGGAGCGCGCGGCAGGGACTCGCACCAATTGCGCTCGCGCCGGCCCGGCAAATGGGTGCTCACCGTCTTCGCCGCCTACCTGGCCGGCCAACACGTCCCCGACTTGAACTCGGGCCTGCGGCTGTTTCGCAAGGACGTCCTCAAACGGTACCTTCATCTGATGCCCGAAGGCTTTTCGTTCTCGACCACCAGCACGTTCGCGATGCTCAAGACCCGGCGGCGGATTAAGTACGTCCCGATTACGACGATCCCCCGAATCGGCAGCAGCACGGTGCGGCCGCTGCGCCACGGCGCGCAGACGCTGCTGCTGATCCTGCGCCTGGCGGTCCTATTCGAGCCGCTCAAGGTTTTCCTCCACGTCACGGGCCTGCTTCTCATGCTTAGCCTGCTTAGTTTTGGGAATGACTGTCTCTTCTACGACGCCGGTATCAGCGACAGCACCGTGATCCTGTCGATTTCGACGATTCTTGTTTTCATGCTCGGTCTGCTCTGCGACCAGGTCGCGGCGTTGCGCAGAGAGATGCATCGGTAAACGCGACCGGTCCGCGAAAGAAACCATCATGCAAAACGAAAGGAAGCGAAGGTGGGGCGGGCCCATCAAGGCGCTTGCGCTGGCCCTGGTCGTTTTTTTTTGGTTTATCTATCTGCGCGAGAATTGGCGCGAAATCCGGGACCTCCAGTGGTCGATCGAATGGCCCGCGACGGCGAAGGCCGCAGTACTGTTCTTGTCCGGATATCTGTTGCTGGGCGTTCTGTGGGCGCCGTTGCACTACGAGTTCACGGGCGTGCGTCTGGGCGTGTTGCAAGCGTTTCGGATCTCGGCGCTGGCGTGGATGGGGCGCTATATTCCGGGCAAGGTGTGGGCGCTGCTGGGCAAGGTCACCATGACGAGCGGAGGCCAACCCCACGTGATCCAAACGGGCGTCGCGGCGACGGTCGAGACGCTCTGGTTCGAGGCGAGCGGAATCCTGCTGGCCGTGATCCTCTTCCCGTTCACGGGTCCGATCCAGGCGCTCCCGATCGGTTCGTGGTTGTTGCTGATCGTTTTTTTGGCCGGGGCGTTGATCGTCGTGCATCCGGCGGTTTTCTGTCCGTTGGTCAATCAACTACTCAAGTGGCTGCGCCGCCCGCCGCTCGGTCATCGGCCGCGTTACGGCGCGCTGCTCCTGTTCACCGTCGGTTACATGGGAACGTTTCTTTTGTGGGGCACGGCGTTCACGGTTCTCGCGCGTTCGGTCACGACGTTGGGACTCAGCGACCTGCCGCTCATGACGGCGATCTTTTCGGTCTGTTGGGTGATCGGGTTTTTGACCTTTCTTGCCCCGGCGGGCCTCGGCGTGCGCGAGTCGGCGCTCGCCCTTGCGCTTCAACCGTTCGTGCCGTCGCAGGGGACCGTGATTATGCTCGCGGTGGGTTCGCGCCTGCTCACCACGCTGGTCGAGATGCTCTGCCTGCTGCTCGCCCTTGCGATCACCTATCTAACCCCCAAGCCAAACCCGCCCACCCCAGCGGCCTAACACCGTACGGGATGGCGGTGAACGAGGTAAGCCCGTGGGCACTGTTTCATGAGCCCGAGTCTGACCCCGATATGGATTATCTTGCTCCTGGGGGGATAGTCCGGATACACTCCCTTGACGTAGCATTAGCGATCGGATGCGCTCGGGTTTGAGAGCGACGAAATCAAGCGTTCGAGCCATGCGCTAAAGTCAGAGGTGGTGATTCATGGGTGAGAAAAGGTGTTGGGCGAGTTTGGTTTGGGCGGTGTCATTCGCGCTGGCTTGGCCCGGGTCGGGGCCGGCCGCGCTTGAAAAGGAAACCGAGTCTCCGACCTTTACCTATCAGGGGAGTCTACGGGTCGACGGAACGGCGGTCACCGGCGCGTATGACTTGCAGTTTATCCTCTACGACGCGGAGGTCGATGGGGCCCGGGTCGGACCCGAGTTGACGGCCGAAGGCGTGGAACTGCGCGATGGCTTGTTTACGGTCGATCTGGATTTCGGCCCCAAGGCCTTTATAGGCGAGGCCCGGTGGCTCGATATCGCCGTCCGCCCTTCGGGTTCGGCCGGGGAGTTTACGCCGCGCGATCCCCGACAACCGATCCTGTCCACGCCGTCGGCGACGTATGCGGACAGCTCGGCCCAGGCGCGGTTCGCCGTAAGGGCCGGAGATGCCGATTTGCTCGAGGGGCTGACCGTCGAGCAGATCAGGGACCACTCGACGGGGGGCGTGCAGCGGCTGGTGCGCGAGTTTGAACTGGCCGAGGGGGCGACTGTTTCGGCGGGGCAGGCGGTTTCATTCGTCGCGGGGACTTCCCGTATCCAACCGGGATACCTGCCCGAGGGGCTGGGACCCAAGCAGATTTTCCACCCCGGAGACACCTTTTATCATGCCATGGCCGCGCTGGGGCCCAACCGCTTCGTTTTAGCCTATGCTCAGACCGGCAATTCCTTCGCCGGAGCCGCGGTTATCGGCGAGTTGCAGGCTGCTGATAACACGATCGCCTTCGGCCAGGAGTTCGTCTTCAACGCCGAAAACACCGGCGGCATCAGTGTCGCGATGCTTGACGAGGACCGGTTCGTGGTAACGTACGCGCGACCGGGAGGGATCGGGGGCGCGATCGTGGGCGAGGTCAGCGGCATGACCATCAGTTACGGCGCGGAGCATGTCTATGCGGAAGCCAATTCAAATACGGTCGGCGTGGCCGCGCTTTCACCGACGAGTTTCATCGCGACCTGGGACCCGCTGAATCCACCCATAATGGGTGGGGTGCGCGCGGCCAAGGTCTCGGGCGGCGAGGTCACGTTCGGCGAGGAAGCGATTTTCAACGTGAGTCACACCCTGTTCACCTCGGCGACGCCGCTCTCGAGCGAGCGGTTTGTCGTTACCTATAGGGATGATGCGAACGGGAACGTCGGCACGGCCTTTATCGGGCGAGTGGCTGGAACATCGGTCATCGGGGAGGGTGAGCGGATCTTCAACGCGGGCGCGGCGTCCATACCGCGGTCGTTGTCCTTGGCCGGGCGGGGTTTCGTGACCGCCTTTGCGGACGCCACCAACGCAGACGTGGGAACCGCCGTCTTTACGCAACTGGAGCCGTCGACCGTGATCGGGATTGCCCGTGAAGGTCGCATGGCGCCCGCTAGTGTCCCCGTCACGTTGCTGACGCGAGGGAGCCTCTCCGATACTCACAACAGCCTGGAAACGGGGGCCACGTATTTCGCCGAACCGGGCGGCAATCTGGTCCCCAATGACACGGGCGTACGGATCGGCGTCGCGGTGAGCGCC
Organism: Candidatus Sumerlaeia bacterium; assembly: GCA_963580245.1. Lineage (GTDB taxonomy): Bacteria > Sumerlaeota > Sumerlaeia > MVZB01 > MVZB01 > CAUZJO01. The sequence goes on from CAUZJO010000096.1 coordinate 14,629, forward strand.
ACGGAAATCTTGGTGCTGGAGTAACAGTACGGACTCACATCGCCAAGAAGGCACCTCTAAAAATTCAGTCTCGGCAGGGACGATTGCTTTCAGCCCGCCACGCAAGTGGCGGGAAATCAAACCGATAACGAATTGGAGTCCCGTAGGGACGACTGCAAACCGGATTCCTAGAGGTTCCCTAGAGCGTAAGATGCCGGTATCTGCATTCTGTGGAATCAAAGGAACAATCGATAACGTGACGTGGTTAGATTGAGGATGCCTTGTTTTCCAGTGTGCATGTTGTTCATCGCCTGCGCGGCATCAATTGGCGCCCAGCCGGAATCGGAAGAAGATCAAGAGCCGGCCATCACGCTCGGCGACTTGCTTGCGGAGATGATCGATCTAAGGAAACTGGCCGAGTTTCCAGATCCCCCTTACGAAACCATACAATTCTCGTCGTACGACCGCCGAAGCACGGCACCGGGAGCCGCGGGGTGGTTCGCGAATAACGACGGATTCGGTGACGCGCCGATTCCGGGGTTTGAACAGGTCTTGGTGGAACCGGTCGACTTCGGGGCGGGGCGTTACTTGATGCTTGACGTTCAGGGCCCCGGCGCGCTGGTGCGCACCTGGTCGGCCCAGCATCACGCCACGCCGGAAGTTCTGGAGGTCTACCTTGATGATCATAAAACGCCGCTGTTCAAGGGCGAAATGTGGCGTTTCTTTTATCATCGATCCCTCCCGCGCGGCGCGATGAATGAAGAATTGGCCGAGGGTTTCACCCAACGCGATGCGAATTACTTCCCGATCCCCTTCAACAAACGACTGCGTATCACCTGGACCGGACCCCTCGATCAATCCCATTTTCATCACGTGAACGTCCGTAAATATCAGGCCGGCGCGCGAGTCAAGACGTTTTCCGCGGAGGACCTCAAAACATACCGGAAACAAATAGAGGAGGTGCGTACAATCCTTTTGGGAGAAGACGACTTCCACGAACCAGGCGAAGCCGCTCGGAATGAAATCGAGTGGGACGTCGCGTTGGAAGCAGGTGAATCCGCCGATCTCTTCGACACAGACCAAACCGGTGCGATCGATCAAATCACCTTGAAAATCGACGCCGAGGACACGTGGCGCGCGTTGCGTCAGGTGATTCTGCGAGGCTTCTTCGACGACGCGGACCGGTCACAAATCGAGTCGCCCGCGGGTGACTTCTTCGGCAGCGGACCGGGGATCGCCCCTTTCGCCACGCTGCCGATGACCGTCACGCCCGACGGCGAGATGACGTGCCGTTTCGTGATGCCGTTTGAGCATCATGCCGTATTCCGGATCGAAAACTGGAGTGAACAGACGGTGAGATGCACGGGGCGGGTATCTTTCGGCCCTCCCGTGAGCGATCAGGACGAGCCGATGCACTTTCACGCTAAGTGGCGGGTCAATCATCAACTCGCCGCGGGCAACGGGGCAGATACGCAGGACATTCCGTTTCTATCCACCGGCGGGCGAGGTGTTTATGTCGGCACGGCCATCATGCTGCACAATGCGACCGACGTGGTCTCCGGACTCGGAAGCTGGTGGGGGGAAGGCGATGAAAAGATCTGGGTCGACGGCGCCGACTTTCCGACATGGTTCGGCACGGGCAGCGAAGATTACTTCAATTACTCCTGGAGCGCCAATCGCCTGTTTGATCAGGCTTACTGCGCCCAGCCCCTGTCGACCGGGCCGGCCAGCCGTGGGTTTATCGCGAACAATCGGTTCCACGTTATCGACGCGATCCCATTCAGGAGTCGGCTGGCGTTCTGCATGGAACTACTCCATCATTCGAGGGCCACGGATTTCAGTTACGCGCGGATCGCTTACTATTACGCCACCCCCCAAACGGTTGACGATCACATCAGGATCACCGCGGCGGACGTCCGCCAGGGAGTGGATCACCCGATGGGCTGGGAACCGACCGCCCTGGGAAGGGACGAGAATACGATCTTCATGCAGGCCGAAGATTTGATCGCCCCCGGGCAAGAGGGGCTGGAGATCGTAAGTGACCCGATGTGGAGCGGGGGAGAATTGGTCAGGTTCGTGCCGGAATCGGAAGGGGACGCGGCCCTGTTCCGATTCAAAGTAGATGAAGCCGGACATTATCAGATCAGCGGGACATTCGCGGTGACGCCGCGATCCGGTCTGGTGTCCCTGGTGGTTGACGATCAAGAACGAGGAGGCCCGGTTGATCTCTACACTCCGCACCTGACAATGCTGCGCAATATGTCGTTCCCGGGACGCTATCTTGAACCGGGTTCGCACACGATAAAGCTCGTCTGTCATGGGAAAAATGAAAACAGTGGCGGGATGGAGATCGGCGTCGATTTCTTCTGGGTCTCGCTCCGATCGAGTCAGGCACCCTTGGGCGGCGACCCTTGATGGGCCGCGCAGTCCTGATGTTCAGCCACCGATCATGACCGATCACGGTCCCCTTCCGACTCGGCAGTGGGTTCGTCGTCTTTCGTCTCCCGGTGTGTCTTCCTCAACGGCGTTTTGAGCAACCCCGGAAGCCCCTGCCATTCCTGCCCGTCGAACTCATCCAGACCCAGGTTGATCGCATGGGTATCGGCCCGCAGGCGAAATGTTCTGAATATCCAGTCCCAATAGGGGAAAACCGAGCTGTAGTTCGAATCCGTTTCGGGCCTCCAGCGGCTGTGGTGGACCCTGTGCATCGCCGGCGTCACGATCAGTGCCAACAGCCCATGGTCGAGCCAACGCGGCAGCCGCACGTTCGAGTGATGCAGCAGGATGACGGGAAGCAGGATCGCCTCGTAGAGCGCGAGTTGCGGAAGGCTGATCCCAAACAGAGGCAAGACCAACATACGCGCGAGGGCGGAAAGCGCAACCTCGCCGGGATGAAACCGCAGGGCCGTGCTGGCGTCCATCCGCGGGTCGCTGTGGTGCATGCGGTGAAAGCGCCACAGAAACGGGACCACGTGATTGGCGCGGTGCCACAGGTACATCCAAAAATCGAACAGCAGGATGGCCAGGACCGTTTCAAGCGCCGTGGGCCACGAAAACAGCCGCAGCAAACCGATCCCCTGGGTCCGCGACCAGTTCTCGATAAAGGCGAGCACCCCACTGAAGCAAAGGATCATCAGGATCGCATTGAACAGCCCGACGAACGCGTTTCTTGCGTCATGCTGCAGCCGCCGACGGAGTTCCCCTGGGAATTCGGCATAGTAGGGGATAAACCCTTCGGCAATCCATAGGGTCGCCAGAACGAGGGCGGTCAGATATGCCTTTGGTTCCATCGCGGTCAAGCTCGCGCGGGGCGAAGGCCTTGAGGTTGGCTAAGCGTCGGGAATCGTCATCCGCCGTGTCCCGCGATGGAGGGCGATCCGGCCCGTGCGCGTCATCTCAATGATCCCAAACGGACTGAACAACTCGATCAGGGCCGCGTTTTTGCCCAGCGTGCCGCTGATTTCGATGACCAGGCAGTCATGGTGAACGTCCACGATCCGAGCGCGAAAGATGTCGCAGATCTGCATCACTTCTGAGCGCATCTCCTTGGCGCAACTGACCTTGACCAGCATCAGCTCGCGATCCACGTGGTCCTCTTCGCTCAGGTCCTCGACGTGGATGACCTCGGCCATCTTGGCCAGTTGGTTGATGATCTGGCGGATGATGTTGTCCTCGCCCGGCACGGCGATCGTAATGCGCGAAGTCTTCGGGTCATGGGTCGTGCCAACCGCGAGCGACTCGATATTGTAGCCCCGCGCCGCGAACATTCCGCTGATGCGCGCCAAGACGCCCGGGTGGTTCTCGACCAGACAGGCAACTAAATGTGGGGAGGATTGGCTCATAATGATTTCAGGCTTGGCCTCGTGGATTGTCGTCTCCACGAGTTTAGGCCGGTCTCCTTGACCCGTCAAGGCTAACTCCAGAGGCTTTGGGGATCAGGTGTGATGCCAGATTGGGGAGTCAACGCCCCCCGATGAAGGTTCCCCACGCTCGTCTATGATCGTCTCTCGTCCTCGTAATCGGCCCTCATCATCGCGTACCACCTTGATTGCGACCTGAGAAAAAGACCGATTACGAGGACGAGAGCCGGGAGCCGACCCGAAGGGTACTGCGGCTAACCCATTCCCCGCAGTTCAGAGCTTAGAAGTGCCCGTTTTCGAAAAAATTTGCATTTTTCGGGTAAAAGTCTGCACTACATTTTGAATTCTTTTGGATCGGTTCGGCAGTGGAAGCCCCAGACGCTGGAGCAGAATCGCGAGGTGTTTTTCGGGACGGCTGACGGTCCGCAGCCGGATTTCCCGGCC
>CAUZJO010000097.1:0-18639 GCA_963580245.1 Candidatus Sumerlaeia bacterium
GGTCACATGGCCATCTACCAACGCGATCAATACAAGCGCGACAAAGCCCCGACGGTCAAAGTGACTCGTTTCATCGCTCCGCAACTGATCGACTGGTGAAAGGAGATTCACCAAGGGATAGGACTTGGTAGTGTAACAAATCGCCTCTTAAAAAGAGTTTTGTGGGTGAAGTTGGTTCGGGTTCGGGGGCCACCGGGGGCCCTCCACGTAAAAGGCCGGGGGGCGGGGTCGCCGGAGTCCCGGCTCGCGCAATTTTTTCAATTCCACCGGCGTTTTAGAATACAGGCGCGCGACAGAAAACGCCGCTACGGGCGTTTATGGGCGTCTAAGGCGCGGGGCGCCTTGTGTCAGGACGATGGCGAGGCGATTACCATCATGCCGCCGGGGGACGCGCCGCTGGACCCGGACCGCAACCCGACCGACAATATCAGCCACGACATCCGGACCTCGTCCTCGGGGAACTTCGCCCTGATCGAGGACGACTTCGAAGGGCGCTCACGGATCACCGACGGCGCCTCCCGGCGACCGCTCGACCTTCGCGCGGTCAACATCGGATACGGAGACCCACTTAATCCAAGTAGTCCGTTCTGGCAGAACTGGGAGACAACGTTTCAAACGATCGCCCAAGAGGATTACAACGCGCTCATCTGGCAGGGGAACAACGAGCTTTGGCCGCCGGCGGGGCACCGCCTGCTGCGATTGACGGAAACGCCCGAAGCGCGGGAGATCACGTCGGAGCAAAACGAGGCGATTATCGCGCAAGCGCAAGTGATGTTCGCCGCCGCGAAGGCGGCCGGGCTGCGGAACCTACTCTACTCGCAGGTGATCTGGTTCACCGAGGCGTTCGCGCAAGCGCACGGCTACACGGTCAGTCCGCCGCCGGGCAACGTTCCCTACAGCGCGAATTCTTATCTTTCGAACTACGGCGGGAATCACCCCAACGCCAAGTGCGGGGTGCGCAGCGATCAGACGCGCGCTTACGTCGAAGCGGTGTTTGCGGAGTTCCCGGCGGTGTATCAGGACCTGGACGGCTTCTACCTGGTGCCCGGCGAGCCGCTGCCGGCTGAGCGCAGCACTTACTTCACCGAGGCGATCCTTCCGGGGTTGCAGCGCTCGGGGCGTGAGCCGCTGGTGATCCTGCACCAGTGGCAGGTGCCGCTGGACAACTACATGGAAAACATCGTCAACAACCGGTCCTACGACAACCTGTGGCTGGGATTCCACGCGCTCAACGCCGAACAGTTCACCGACGCCAAGGCCTGGCCCGCGGCCGTTGAATGGGCGGAGACAACGGGATTGCCGACGCTGCCCGTGGTTCTGCCTGGCAATATCCAGGCCTTTCCGTTCAATTCCGCGCAACTGGCATCCGAGGTGATTGGCGACCTCCGCAGGACCGTGGAATTCAACGGCTTCTTTTATTGGCCACACGCGCGCTACGCGTCGAGCTTGTTCCGCCGGGCGCTGGGGTATTACGGCCGCACGGGGCTGCCGTATTCGGACGACGATTGGCTGCCGGAGCTGGAGCAGCGGTTCGTCGATGCCCAGGCGGCCCGCCACATCCTCAACGCCTATAACATCTCCAGACGCATCATCCCCGAGATGTGCGCATTGGTCAACCAGAGCAGCATGGGAGACCGGTGTCTGTTCTTGTCGTATGACCTGATGGCCGACGTGCGCTGGATCGACCGCAACTCTTCACCGGCCCGCGGTCGACGGCTGCTGCCGGTGGTGTTTTACGCCAAGCGCATCGCCGAACAGCCCTTTATGAGGGACTACGACGGCTCGGAGATCCGGGACATTTCGTCGACGCAGATGGCCTTGTGGGCCACGTCCGAGGGCGGAACGGTTTACCATATTCTACCCTGGGACCACATGGCGAAGGTCCGGCGGATGGGCGACGATTGCTTCCAGGAGGCGGAGGCGGCGTTGGCGTTGGTTCAGGGCAGCGTCACAGAGGCGCGGCGGATCCATGCCTGGATGGAGGCCTATCAATTGTTCGCGCGATACTATGAGAAGAAGGTGCAGGCGGCGACAATGGCGTTGGTCTATTCCTACAAGGACCGTTCGGAGGACCGCGCCGAGGCCCTGCAGTTGGCGGATCAGACCGTGACGCTCTACACGGCGGCGATCAACCACCTGCAAACGGAGCTGGTCAACAACCACGGCGTCTCGTTCGCGAATATGATTCCGGGCGCGGCAACGCCCAACGATCTGCTCCAGATGGAGGCCCAAGAGCGGCAAAACATCGGCACGATCTTTGGCTGGCCGTAAGCCGAAATATGGACAAGCGATCTTGATCCGTGGTGTTTGAAGGCAGCGCAGGCTTTACGTCGAATGATTCTTGCCCACGGCCGTGGTGGCTAATCGTGTGCCTTGTAGGCGGATTTCGGCGAGTTTTGCAACCGGCATGAGGGCACCCCCTCCAGACGCTCCCCCTGAATCTCGACCTCGAACATGGTCCCCACAAGAAGGATGGCTGATCGTTTGACCATGGGTCTCCGTTTGCTTTTCCGTTGCTGTCTCACATTTTTTTCGGCGACGCGGCGGGTCAACGATAGCCGAATTCGCCCAAAAGGATCTCTCTCACCCCTGGCGGCGCAACCCGGCGATCAAGTGATGGACGAGCAACCTGAAGTGGGCATAGCTTATTTCCGGGCCGACGCCGTAACGGCGCAGCTCCTGGAGGGGTGTTTGGGTCGAGTTAGGGCCTTCGCGGCTGGTCACCGCGATCTTGATCCCCAGCCTTCTCAATGTTCTCCATCGCCTTGTCATCATAGTCCTCCGCTCGACCGTTGGGGTAGGCGAACACGCGGCAGGGCTTGCCGGTCAGCTCTTGGATGGCCCGGACGCTCATTTCGATTTCCTCGCGCGCCGTCTGGGGCGAGACCCGCGTCAGGATCGTGTGGGTGTACGTGTGGGCACCAAACTCGATCAGCCCTGAATCGGCCATGGTCTGGATCGATTCCCGGTCCAGCATTCGGTAGGGCGATTGGGGCTCGACCGGCCAATCGGGGACCGATCCGAGCGTTTCGATCAGGTCCGCGCTCTGGCGCAGCAACTCTTCGTGCTCCAGCTCCTTGAGGGCGGCCTGCCAGGCGGCGGCGCGGGCGGCGGGGAATGAGATGTCGTAGTGCATGTTTCGCCATGCGACCGATTTCTTGTCGGTTCGCGCCAGGGCGGTGTTGAGACGGCCGAACCAAACCGTCTGATCGCCGCCCACCAGGCCCGTATTGAGAAAGATGGTGGCCGGCAGCTCCCGCTCGCGCAAGATCGGGAAGGCAACGTCGAAATTGTTTTGATATCCGTTGTCGAAAGTGATCGCGGCGGTCGGGCACCGGATCGCGCCTGAGGCGAGCACCGTGGCGGCGTCGACGAGCGGCAGGACCTCGAACCGCTGGCTCAGGTAATCCATCTGCCTGCCAAAGGCCTCCCGCGTGATCAGGCACCAGTCGGCCACGGGCGGCGATGCGCGGACCACGCCGTGATACATCAGGATCGTAAGCTGATTCTTGAACAGCACGCGATGCAGCAACGGCGGCAACCCCAGCCCCGCCGCGCAGTGGGCAAGCATTGATTTGAGGGGTTTTAGAAGCGACCGGTTCATCGAGAGGTTGATCGGACGGCGGGGAATGCTCAGGGGCCCGAGATTGGGATTTGAATTCCAAGCTCGGCTTCTATCATGAATAATAACGCCGCCTTTGAGCGGAAGATACTATTCATGATTCGGACCCAAAACCTCTCGAAGCGATTCACGCTCTATGATCGGCCGCTGGACCGTCTGTGGGATTGGCTCACGCCGGTGCGGGCGCAACGGGGGCGGCCCTTCTGGGCCCTTCGGGAGCTGACTTTGGAGGTCGAAGGGGGTGCTTCGGTCGGGCTCGTCGGCGTCAACGGGGCGGGCAAATCCACGCTGCTCAAGATCCTGACCGGCACCACGCGCCAAACCGAGGGCGAATACGCCATCGAGGGGCGCGTCTCGAGCCTGCTGGAACTGGGGACCGGATTCCATCCCGAGTTCACGGGGCGGCAGAATATCCACTTCGGAGGAAAGATGGCCGGCCTCGACGATCGCGAGCTGGCCGCCAAATTCGGTGAGATCGTCGACTTCGCCGAACTGGGCGAGTTCATCGATCAGCCCGTGCGCACTTATTCCAGCGGCATGCTCTTGCGCCTGGGGTTCGCGCTGGCTTCGAGCGTGGACCCCGACGTCCTGATCATCGATGAGGCCCTGTCGGTCGGCGACCTGCACTTCCAGCAGAAATGCCTGCGGCGCATTCAACAGTTCCATGACCGGGGCGTCACGGTCCTGTTCGTCAGCCACGACCCCTCGTTGATCCAAAAGTTCTGCACCGAAGCGATCCTCTTGGATCAAGGCCGGATCATCGATCGCGGAGCCCCCGCCCACGTGATCGATTACTATACATCGCTGCTGGCCGAGAAGTACCGCGACGGGGGTCGCCAGGCGCAAACGGTCCGGCCCGGCGCGGAAGGGGGTCCCCTCGCTGAAACCGAGTCCGGCGATGGCGACGAACACCCCGAGGAGTGGTTCGCCCCGCCCCTGAAGCCCCAGGGTCACCGCACCGGCAATTTCAAGGCACTGATCACTTCGGTCTACCTGAGCGCCCGCGCGGCCCATGGGAACACCAACATCTTCACGACGGGCTCTCCGGCCGTCCTACATGTGCGCTGGGTGGCGCTGGAGCGCGTCGAACAGGTCACGGTCGGGATTATGATCCGCGACCGGTTGGGCCAGGAGATCTTCGGCACGAACACGAACTACCTCGAAAAACCGATCGGCCCCATCGAGCCCGGCCACAGCGTCGAGGTCCGCTTCACGATGCCGATGAACCTGGGCGACGGACTCTATTCCGTGACCACGGGCCTCCACGAAGGCGCGACGCACACCGAGGTCTGTTACGACTGGGTCGATCAGGCCTTGACGTTCCAGGTCCTGCCCGATCCAACCGAGCGATTCACGGGATTGTGCCGCCTGCAAACGGACCTGGATATCCAACAGGAGCCGACCCCCGGTGCCGAGCTATCTTTTGCGCGTGAGATGCGCGAGCGATTGGCAGCTTCTTAATTCCACCACCTTGGACGGATGAGCAATAAGCTACCCATATCCGATGTGACATTGTCATGGGTTCTTGGGCTGATTTTCGCGGTCACGCTCAGCGTCTGCGGCGTCGCCCGAGTTCTTTTGGGTGGGGTCGGCGCCTACGATCTGGCCATCTTTCATTCGGCGTTCCCGAACACCTTATAAGCACAAGGAAAGCCATCCCCCTCGATCCCACAAGCAAAAGTCTCCGCTGGGCGTCTACTCCACCAAACTAAACACGGCCCCGAGGAGCAAAGGGAGGGTCAGTTCAAGGGGGCCGGGAAGATGGATCGGGGGTTCGTTGCCGGGTAGTTCGGCTAGGAGTGGACAGGTGTCGCCCAGCGCCAACAGGCGCCAGTTCTCGCAACTCTTACTCACGTTGCGCGCCAGTGCCACGGCGTGAATAAACGCCTGGCTCAGTGCCTCGTCGCGATGGAGGGCCACGATCAGTCCGCCGTGGGGCAGTTTGCTCAGCAGGCTACTCAGGATCAAACAATCCTTGAGGCTCCCCTTGCCCAGCAGCCCCCCATCGACCCCCGGGTAGCGCTGGAAACCTTCGGCCCCCAACATGAGGTGAACGGTGGTGGGAGTCAGCCGCGCGGCGCCGGTTGCCAGCAGGCTCTGCGTGAAGTGCTTGGGCTGGCGATCCAAAATGCCCCGGCCCAGACACTCGCCGATGCTGAACCCGCGCTTGACCCCTTCATTGATGATGGCGTTCACCCCCTCGCCGGTCTCGCGCGCCAAACCCAACAGGCCATCGGTCACGCCGGCGGCCGCGTCCTCGGCGGCGGCGCCGTGGAAGGCCAACTCGTAATCATGGAGCGCGGCCCGGCCGTTCATCACCAGGCACTGAATCATGCCCCGCTGGATCATGTAGATCATCAGCGGCGAGAGCCCGGCCCGCAGCAGCACCCCGTCGATCAACCAGACCATCGGCCGGCCGTCCAGCACCGTCTGGGCCACCCACTGGGCCGCCCGCAACATGCCAGCGGCGTGCCCGGTCTTGGGGAGGTGGTGGTAGAAATCCTGAAGCGGCTCGCTGGGAACGGGGACCGAGCCCAACTGCTCGATCCCCAACTGATACTGCCGGCGGCGCACCGTGCAGGTGCGCACCTCGTTCAGATCGATCGGTTTGAGTCGCTTGGCCATTGCGAGGCTTCTTCAGCGGAGTTTGGCGCTCATGGAGCGGACCGGGGGCGACCCGCTCAGCCCTCCCAGTTTGCCAGGGGGGTTTTGCAGCTCGAACTCCCCGTGGATCGCCTGCACGGCGCGGTCCACGTCGTCCAGTTTGATCACGACCGATATCTTGATCTCGGAAGTCGAGATCATTTGGATGTTGATGTTCTCCTTGGCCAGCGCGGCGAACATCGTGGCCGCCACGCCGCTGTGGCTCTTCATCCCGACGCCCACGATCGAGACCTTGCCGATCCCCTCGTCGCTCTGGATGGCTTCGGCGCCTGTTTCCTTGACGAAACGCTCGGCCGTATCACTCGCGGCGTTGAACTCATCCTTGAGCACGGTAAAGGAGATGTCGTTGCGCCCCTCCGAGCCCACGTTCTGGATGATCATGTCCACCCCCACGTTGGCGTGGCCGAGCATGCTGAACAGGCGGGCCGCCATCCCCGGCTCGTCGGGGATGCCCAGGATCGAGATCTTAGTCTCTTGGCGGTTATAAGCGACCCCGCTGACGACGATATCCTCCATGTTGACGTACTCCTTGACGACCATTGTGCCGCGCTCGCCTGAAAAAGTGCTGAGCACTTGCAGCGGCACGTTGAAATTGTTGGCCAACTCCACGGCCCGGCCATGCAGGACCTTGGCCCCCAGACTGGCCAGTTCCAGCATCTCCTCGTAGGTGATGAATTCGAGCTTGCGGGCCTCGGCGACGACGCGCGGATCGGTCGTATACACCCCGTCCACGTCGGTGTAGATGTCGCAACGGTCGGCCTCGAGCGCCGCGGCCAGCGCCACCGCCGTCGTGTCGGAGCCGCCCCGGCCCAGCGTCGTGATCTGACCGTCAACCGTCGAGCCCTGGAAACCCGCCGCGATGACGATATACCCCTCGGCCAACAGTGCCCGCAGCCGGTCGGTGTTGATCTCGCGGATGCGGGCCTTGCGATGGGCTTCGTCGGTGATGATCCCAACCTGAGGGCCGGTCATAGAGATCGCCTTGCGTCCCATCGCGTGCAAGACCATCGCCAGGATCGAGATCGAAATCTGCTCGCCGCTGGAGAGCAGCATATCGACCTCGCGCGGGTCGGGACGGTCGGTGACCTGGGCGACCAGCCCCAGCAGGTTGTCGGTCGTCTTGCCCATCGCAGAGACGGTGACGACAACCTGATGGCCGCGATCGACCTCGGCCACGACGCGCCGGGCGACGGTCTTCATCCGATCCACGTCGGCCACAGACGAGCCGCCGAATTTCTGCACAATCACACCCAACGGCTTTAGCCTTCAACGAACGAACAAGAGTGAAATAGAAGGGAATGGCGAGACCTCCCCCGACCTTACAAGCACCGCCGATTGTATTATTCTGATTTGGCCGACGCAATGGTTTCCCTGATGCGTCGCTCGATGACGTTCAGCTGCAAAGCCCCCGCCGCCGATTGTAGCGACACTCCTCGGCGTGGTCACTTCCCAATACAAAAGCGACTGAAAACCTGGTCCAGGATGGCGTCGCCGGTCTCGAGGCCGAGGATTTCGCTGAGGGCGTCCAGGGCGTCGCGGAGGTCGACCATGATGAACTCGCCGGAGAGGTTTTGGTCGAAGGCGCGGTGGGCGGTCTCCAGGCCCTTGAGGGCGCGGGCGAGCAGGTCGGCCTGGCGTAGGTTGACGGCCAGCCGCATGTCGCCTTCGCCGGGGGAATGTTCCAGGAGGTGGTCGAGGATGGCTTGTTCCAGGTCGCGCAGGCCCTCGCCGGTCAGGGCCGAGGTCGGGAGGGTCCGGCCGTCGGCCGCGACCTTGCGCGGGTCGGTCGCGAGGTCCGCTTTGTTCAGGGCGACCAGATCGGGTGGGCGAACCCGGACCGAGGAATCTTCGGGCACGGCGGCGTCGTTTGCGGTCACGTCGCGCACCTGGATCACCAGGTCGGCCTGTTCGATCTCGCGGCGGGCGCGTTCGATGCCGAGTTGCTCGATCGGGTCGTCGCTGGGGCGCAGGCCGGCGGTATCGACCAGCGTGAGCGGCACGCCCTCCAGGTCGATCGTGCATTCGATCACGTCGCGGGTCGTGCCGGGATGCGGAGTGACGATGGCCCGTTCCATGCGGGCCAGAGCGTTGAGCAGGCTTGACTTGCCGGCGTTGGGACGGCCGACCAAGGCCACCCGCGCACCCTCGCGCAACAACCGCCCCCGGCGGCCGGTTGAGAGCAGGGCGCGCAGTTCCGCGTCAATGCGCCGGAAGGCCGCCCCGAGCCGCTCGCGATCCGCGGGTTCGATGTCCTCCTCCGGGAAGTCGATCCGGGCCTCGATCTCGGCGGCCAGGATGATCAGCTCTTCGCGCAGGGCGTGGATACGGCGCGACAGCTCGCTGGCGAGCTGGCCTTGCGCCAGGCGGGCGGCGGCTTCGGTCTGGGCGTTGATTAGGTCGGCGACGGCCTCGGCCTGGGCCAGGTCCATACGGCCGTTGAGGAAGGCGCGGCGCGTGAACTCGCCCGGCTCGGCCAGACGCGCGCCCGACGCCAGGGCCGCCTCGATCAGCCGCCGCGCGGGGAGCGGACCGCCGTGACAGTGAAACTCGGCCAGATCGTTGCCCGTATACGAATGCGGTGAGGGAAAGAAAACCGTCAGTCCCGAATCAATCGCCCGGCCGTCCTCGGGATCATCCCAGTTCCCGTAAACCATGGTCCGAGGCCGCTCGCGGGGCGAATGATTGCCGGCCGGGCGGAACAAACGGTTCGCCAGTTCCCCCGCCCCGGCGCCATCGACGCGCACGATCGAGATGGCCGCCGGACCCGGCGCGGTCGCCCGCGCGACGATCAACTCGTCCATGCGGTCCCTATCGTTCAAGTCGGCGTGTTCCATGCGATTCGCTATCCTTGCCCAGCGATCATGGCGGGGCATCCGCATCCTAACAGACCGCGCGGCGCCAAGCCACAAGCGGCGCGTGGGTCCCAATCCATTCCCTCACAACTTCGGAATGGGCTTTTGCTTGTGGCGGCTGCGGGAAGGGCCTATACTGAGCCACAATTGAGCCCACTCGAAATGGCCCCAACGAGACACCAAAAAGGAGATAAGCGCGATGAATGTCGCTGAACAACCTGATTCCGTCGTATCACAAGACGATGATGCCCTCAGTCGCCGTCGTTTCATCACCCAGGGGGCGGCCGGCGGATTGGCGCTGGCCGCGCTGGGGGGCGTGGCGCATGCCGATTCGCACAAGAAAGCCGAGGCTGAGCTGTTTCCCGGGGCGGTGGACGCCGACGGCCATTACGCACTCCCTCCGCTCCCCTACGCCTACGACGCGCTCGAACCCCACATCGACGAGGAAACGATGCGCCTGCATCACGACAAACATCACGCCGGCTACGTCAAGGGCCTGATCAAGGCCGAGGCGGGGTTGGCCTCCGCCCGCGCCGCCGGAGACTTCGGCAACATCGAGCACCTGACCCAAAAGTCGGCCTTCCACGGCGCCGGGCACTTCCTGCATTGCGTTTTCTGGGCCGGGATGTCACCCGACCCTGGCGAGCCGTCGGACGGGTTGAGGGCGGAGATCGACCGCGGGTTCGGGTCGATGAAAGGGTTCGAGAATACCTTCTTCGGCTCCTCGAAGACGGTCGAAGGGAGCGGCTGGGGCATCCTGGCCTGGTCGGTCCCCGCGCGCAAACTGGTCATCCTGCAAGCGCGCAACCACCAGCACGCCACGCAATGGGGCAACCTACCGCTACTCGTCATCGACGTATGGGAACACGCATATTACAAGAAGTACAGCAACATGCGCGGTGATTATATCAAGGCCTTCATGAACGTCATCAACTGGGCGGGAGTCAGCGCGCGCTTCGCGGCACTCCACGAGATGTTCAGTTAGGACGCCGGACGAGACCCCAATACAGACGCCTAAAACCAACGGGCCAGCCCCTATCATGGGGACCGGCCCGCGTTCTTTTTCGGGTGTTGAGATGGCCTGTCTACTCAAACTCCGTCCAGCGGCGGACCTTGTTCAGCCCTTCGACGTCCTGCATGACCTGCAGGACAATGGTCCGCGTGCCGGTGACCGGCGAATCTCCGCTAAATGTCTCAACGACGTTGACGGTGTATTCAACCTGGCCAACCTCGGTGAACGTCAGCGTCTCTACCGCCTGGAGGGTATGGATCGTGGCCCCATCGACCGGCGGGGCACCATCGGCGAGGGTGACTGTCTCATCGACGCCTCCGATGCTCAACGTCCGCGTCATCACCAAGTTTTGGGCTTGGTCGCGAATCGTGTTGCGGCCGATCACGAAGAATTCGGTGGGGCGATTCAGCTCGACTTGGTATTCATTTGCGACGTCATCGAAAACGGATGGAATAATCGAGTTAATCTCGGGACGCGGGATGTCATTGATCACGAAATCGACGCTGTCGGACCCAACGGCCCCGATGTCATCGGTCACCGTTACATCCACCGTTTGCGGCCCCGGACTGGAGTAGTCATGGTCGATCGGCGGTGGGTTTGTATTGTTCGCCGTCCCATCATTGTAGTTCCATTCCCAAGCGGGACCCCCACCCATATTGAAGTCGTCATCGAAAATCGCGCCAAAGGTGACGTTGAACGGAAGATCATCTTCGATATCGATGTCAAAGCGGCGGTCCTGATCGGGTTGGGTGATCTCCACCATGGGTCGGTCATTGAGCACGGTGTTGCGCACGGCGGGCATGCGCGAGCGACGGCCATCGCCATCGATCGCGGTCACCTCAATCGTTACCGGTCCCGCGGCCGGGAAGAACAGGTCTACGTCCACCGCAACACCATCGGCCGGAAAGTCGTTGACCGTCATGTCGGGGATGTCGTCCCCGGTGATCTCGAATTCCAAGTCAACCGTCGGGCTGAAAGCGTCAAGCGCCGTGACAGAGAAGACAATCGGCGAGGAGGCCCCATCATATGCAAGGGTCTCGCCTTCCAACGGGTCCAGGATATCAACGGACGGCGCCTCATTGAGCCGAATCGCGCGAGACATCGGTGCGCTGTCCACGCCGTATTCATCCCGCGCGATCACGTCGACCGTGTATTCCATGGCCGCGTTGAAATTGAACAAAAGGATTACGGGCTCCTCCGATCCGGTCGGGACGTTCTCGACTTGGTCGGCCGCGGCGTCGCCGTTCAGATCGAACCGCACTTCGAGCGGATCGGTGAAGTCATCGGAAAGTTGCAACGTGAACGGCACGATGGTGTCGGGGCTTTCAAAGTCAAAGACCGACCCCTCGGGCGTGACGATCTCCTCGATGACCGGCGGCTCATTCATGGTGACATCGACCGTCTTGACCCTGAAGTTTCCGTTGCCGTCGGTCACCGTGAACTCCAACGTCTTACGACCCGAGGTGGTGACGGCCATCCCGCTTGCGACCTGTTGCAGGCCGCCGGTGAAGTCGTCGCTGAAAGACTCCATATGAACGACGCCGGGCGCGCTGATATCGACGCTGAGCATGTCATAGAAATCGTCGCTCATACTCAACGTAAACGGCACTTGGGTCGTGGGGGTCAGGAAGGTGAACACTTCGTCGATGGACGGGCTTAGAATGTCAAACGAGGGCTGATCATTGACCCGGATTCCGATGGTATCGATCGTTTCCAAGTTATCCCCGTCGGTGATCGTAATTTGCAAGTTCTTGTCGCCGGGAGCCGTGACGTCCATTTGCCCTGAAACGGTCATCGGGGCCAGAGGCGCAAAGCCGGCAAAATCCTGGTCATGGGTTATGGCCGAGGCCATGAACTGGACGTTGAGAATATCGCTGAGAACCGTGTTGGCGACGTCGCCGACCCAGTCGTCCGCGAGAACCAGTTCAAAGGGAACGACGTTATCGGGCGCGTCCGGTTGGTTGAAGTTGTAGACCTCGACGTCGGGCGCGCGCGGCTGGATGATCATGTCCAAGATCGGTGGCTGATTGAGCCGGGTCTGGAGGCTCGACGCGAACTTGTCAAGCGGGGTTCCATTGGGTGTAAAACCGCTTCCGACCCGATAGTCATTGACCTGAATCTCGAACTGATAAATCTGGCGGGGCGCATTGGTGGGGACGATGGCGGTCACCAGCTCGCCCGGTTCATTGGCCCGGATCGTGGCCGTGAACGAGAACCCGCTGGTCAGTTCGACGGGCGGCGGGTTATCGACCATTAAATTCAAAACTCTGAGATCCACGTCCAGCAAGTTGACCGCCAGGTCAACGGGATCGATCACTTCACCCGTGGCGTGAACCGTCAGCGGGATGGCAAGCTCCGTTAAGTCCCCTTGGTAGCTGCGCACGGGCGGGGCCGTGACCGATTGAACGATCGGGACATCGTTGAGGCTGATCGTGAACGCGCCGGCCTCGGGGCCCAGACCCAGGCCCAGATCCGAGTCGACATTCGAGAACTCGCCCCAAACACCGCAGTCATCCCTGGCCCGCAATCGCACGTTATACGTGGTAATGGCCCTGGCGAAGACCGAAATGCCGTCGGGATTGTCCTCCAGGCCGGTCAGTGTCAGTGTTTGTGGCATGCCCCGCTGAACGCCGGTGAACAACTGCGTGTACATCGGTGGGTCCGTGCCGAAAAAGTCGTTCTCGCGATAGATCTCGACCTCGACATCGAGCATTTCGGTATCCAGGTCGCCGACCTGAATCGTGATGGGGACATCCACCGTCCTCACCGACGGATCGTTCACGTAATCAAACGTGAAATCATCGGGCAAGGCGATGATCCGGGCCAAGTCATTGACGTAGACGCCGATCTGCGGCGGTGAGACCCCCAGGCGACCCAGGCCGTTCTCGAGCGCCGCATTGATGGTGTCTTCGACCCTCAAGGAAATATCGTACGTCACGCCCGGAACCAGACCCAGTTGACCCGCCGTGGCGTTGCTCGTGCCGCCCAGCAGGGCCTGGTCCACAAGCTGGGAATCCGACACCCCCAGAATCAGTTGGGAGCGTGATGGAAGCGGGACCGAGCCGAGAGCCGACGTCGGCTTGTAGAGAAAGGTATATCGAAATTCTCTGGTATCGTCCGGGTCGCCCGCGTCCAGCGTGAACAGCGTGTCGCGGGGATCACACGTGTCGATGGAGGTGATCAGGGAATCGGGGGCACCCTTGGTGTAAAACACCACCGATGTGCCTTCGCTAATCACTTGGAGCGCCGTCAACATGATCATGAATCTGCCCGAGCCGAGTTTCCCAAGCACGGGGTTGGCCTCGGCGTTCACAATGAGCCTTCGATGACTTTTGTCGCCATCTACGATTTCGGTGTTTTGTTGAAAAAACTCGCTAAAGAACTCTGCCGTTCCCGGAACCTTCTCGTCATTGTCATCGACCTCGACGATTTTTAATTGGTACAGAATCGTACGAGAATTGACGATCCACTCGAGCACGATTTCAGGACCGACGAAGTCCTCTTCGGGAGTGGGCCGAACAAAGTCGGGGGCGACTTGAGCGAAAGTTGAAGTCGTCAGGGCGAATGCCGCCAAACTGACGTAGCTTCGCATCCGAATCAGATAGTTGTACGCAATGTCCCTCATCTTTCTACCTTGCTTCCATTCACCCGGCATGAGTCAAAGGGAATGGAACATACGATGAATACTGGCCTGACATACATCAGCGGTTGCGCCCTTTCGGCAACGGCAGCTCGTCGTCCCCCGCGCCGGCGAGAGGAGGGGGCGTTGCGCCGGGCGTGGTTTCGGGAGCCTTCGACTGGTCAGTGGCGTCGATATGGACCGACTCGGTCTCGATGATCGCAAGCGACTCGCCGGCCGCGGGAACCTCGGCCGCGCCGAATTCTTCCACGGCCCCTCCCGCGTCGATCATTGATTCTTCTTCGATGGGAACGCCTTCCTCGAACTGATCGGCGAAGGGATCGTCGACCCCCCCTTCCAATTCGTAATTAGGGGCTTCTATGTCTTCGAGGCCAAAGCCGAAGCGTTTGGCAAACGTGTATTCGAAGCCGACAATCGGACTGTATCTGTAACGAAGACCGTTGTCGTTCAGCGGGAACCGCAACCCCCCGAAGACAATCAAGCTCCTCGTAACGGAGTATTTCAAACCCGTGACCATGTCAATGATATTGTGAAATTCCTTGGAATAATTGCCGATGACCTCGGCGCTGGCCGAAAGGTCATCGGTGATCACGATTTCGGCGCCAAGTTTATACTCGATCGTATTGAAATCGTTAGATAGACCCGAGCGGTTAAAACCGAACTCCCCGCGCAGCAGCGCGCGGTTGCCGATCGCGCGCTGGATCAGCATGCGCAGGGCGAAGTCCCACTCGCCGGTCCCCAAGAATTCGTCTTCGTCGCCCGTGGGGGTCTTGGTCTCGAACTGGAGCGCCATGTCGACGGGGCCCTTGATTCTCTTGGGCAGACCGAACTGGGAAAGGATCTGCCACTTAATGAACAGAATAATGTCGCCGAAGCCGTCGTAATCGTTGTCAAAATCATCCTTAAACTTGCGTCTGCTTTTCGACTTGATCCTTTCCACCCGGGTATCGGGCTGGTTGCCGGGGGTTCCGGGGTCGACATCCGCGATCGTGACGCTGGTCCTGATGTCGACGCTTTGATCGACCGTGATTTCAACGTCGCCGCGGCTCGTCAGCCAGATGTACGGAATCAAGGCGCCGATATCTAGGTTTTCCAGAAGGCCGTACGTCAGGGAAAGCGTGATGACATCGACTTCGAATTCAACATTGTCAACCTCGATATCCGTGCGGGTGCGGAAGGGGGCGACCGTCTCATTGATGACCATGGCCTCGGTGATAAGACGCTCGGGATCGTTGTCGACGGTCCTAAAACTCTGCTCCTGGATGAACGTGCGACCGGCCTCCTTGCCGATATCGTCCCCGTCAAAGTCCTCGAACTGGGCATGCTGATAACTCAATCCGATGCCGAATTTGCCCCTGCCCAGGGTCGAAGCCTTGTTGGTGATCAGTGAGCCGAACGTATCCCAGACCGCCTCGGCACCCTCCCCTTCCAGGATGCCGGCATAGGGGGTCAAAACGCTCGGGCGGTTGCTGGCACTCAAGGACTGGGCCAGTGCCACGCCCAGCACGCCCGAGAGGTCCTGGGAGAAGGCCAGATCGATATTGGCGATGCCCGTGGCATCCAGGAACCCACTCATCCCGAGCTCGGCAAGGTTGACCGTGTTGCCGGCGGCATCGGCGAAGGGCAGAAACGAACCGGGATTGAAATCGGGGTTGATCGGGATCAGATCGCTATCGCCGCGGACCACGCGCGTGTCGATCTCGGCCGCGCCCGCGCCGCCGGTGAGCAATAGGCGCGCGAAGAGAAGGAGCGCAAGCGCGCGGAAGGCCGGCCGGTTCAGCCAAAACCTGCGAATCATTGTGTAGACCCTCTTGATCAGGTGAGCTTCATCCCATCTTTAACTCAAACTCAAGTCCGGATTTAGGAGATGATACTCTCTCTTTTCGACCGCTAAACATAGAAGAATGAGATATCCGCGCTTGAGTGAAGCCGAGCCGATTGGCCCTCCCCGAGACCCGGCCATGCTTCCTGGTCGCGCCATGGATGTCAAGGTGTTTGTGAGCTTTTTCTTTGGACTATTTCTTGAGGGCGTCCGTTCGGCCTCGAAGTTCTTTTTGCCCCTTGACGACCAGCTCATTGTAAGGAAAATATTGCCGGTTTAGCGCGCCACCATCCAAAGGCGTCGAACGAGTCGAACCATTTTCCCGAGACCCCCATGGCGCGACGCAAAATGAAAATCCTACTGGCCTCCTCCGAAGTGACCCCGCTGGCTCGGACGGGCGGTCTGGGGGACGTGGCCGGAGCCCTGCCGGCGGCCCTGAGGTCGTTGCGCCATGACGTCGCCGTCGTGATGCCGTTCTATGGCCAGATCGATCGCGAAGCCCACCCCGCGGAGCTAGTGTTTCCCGCGATCCGCGTCCACCTCCCCGCCGGCGACCGTGATCTGGCCGTGTGGCGCGCCACGCTGCCGGGGACCGAGAACTCGCGTCGGCCCGTCCCGGTCTATCTGATCGACGACCCCGGCCTGTTCGACCGCCCCAACCTGTATCAGGAGAACGGGAAGGATTATCCCGATAACGCCCTCAGGTACGCCTATTTCTGTCTGGCGACCCTGTGGATGCTCAAGGTGCTGGATTGGATTCCCGATATCATCCACTGCAACGACTGGCAGACCGCGCTCATCCCCATCTATCTAAGGGACTACGACTCGGTGCGCAACGATCCCGACCTGGGCGGAATTTCGACACTGTTCGCCATCCACAACGTGCTCTATCAGGGGATATTCCCCAGTTACGTCCTGCCACAACTGGGATTGCCCCAGGACGCCTATGGCGCCGACAGGATCGAATATCACGGTTATCTCAACTTCATGAAAGGCGCCATTCTTTACAGCGGCGGGCTCAGCACCGTCAGCCGCACCTACGCCAAAGAGATCCAGACCCCCGACTTCGGATACGGGATGGAGGGGCTCTTGCAGGGAAGGGCCGCAGACCTGACCGGAATCCTGAACGGGATCGATACCGAACGCTGGAACCCGGCGACCGACCCCGCCCTGCCCGCCCATTACGACCGCGAGCAGATGGAAGGCAAGGCCGTTTGCAAGCGCGCCCTGCAGCGGCGGTTCGGCCTGAGGCGGGTCGCCAACCGTCCCCTGATCGGGATGATCACGCGCCTGGCCGACCAGAAGGGCCTCGATATCCTGGCCGAAGCCCTGCCCGAGCTGCTCAAGGGCCACATCCAGTTCGTCCTGCTGGGGACGGGGCAACCCGAGTACCACGCCCTCTTCAAGCATCTGGCCGAACAGTTCCCCCGGAAGGTCGGCCTGACGCTCGGTTTTGACGACGAGCTGGCGCACCAGATCGAGGCCGGCGCGGACATGTTTCTGATGCCCTCGCGTTTCGAGCCCTGCGGCCTCAACCAGCTCTACAGCCTACGCTACGGGACCGTCCCCATCGTGCGGCGGACCGGCGGGCTGTCCGATTCGATCGTCAACACCCGCAAAAGCACGCTGGAAAACGGCCGGGCGACGGGCTTCGTCTTCACCCCTTATTCGGCGCGCTCATTGCTCCATACGACTCGACGGGCGCTGCGCTTCTACCGAGGAGATAAAGAGACCTGGGCCCGGATCGTCGCCAACGGCATGGCCAAGGATTTCAGTTGGCGGTGCTCGGCGTTCGCCTACTTGCGAAAATATCGGCTTATTCTGAAAGGAGACGATCATGGGTGAAGGGCGCAATCGCGTGCTCATCGTGGGCTCGGTCGCATTGGACAACGTCACCACGGCCCACGGCCAGGAGGAGCGAATCCTGGGGGGCGCGGCGGTCTACGGCTCGATCGCCGCCAGCCACTTCGCGCCGGCCGATCTGATCGGGGTCGCCGGGGACGACTTCCCCCAGCGCTATCTCGACCTGTTGCAGCACCACCAGATCGACCTGCAAGGCTTGGAGATCGTCCCCGGAGGCAAGACCTTCCATTGGGGGGGTGAATATCAAGGGGAGATGAACGAGGCCATCACCCATTTCACCGAGCTGGGCGTCTTCGCCGACTTCAAGCCCGTCCTGCCCGAGACCCACCGCGACAACCAGTTCGTCTTCCTGGCCAACATTGACCCGGCGATCCAGCTCCAGGTCCTCGATCAGGTGCGCAACCCCAAGCTCACGCTGTGCGATTCGATGAACCTGTGGATCAACATCAAGCGCGAGGAGGTGCTCGAAGTGCTTCGCCGCTCCGACGTCGCGCTGCTCAACGACACCGAGGCGCTGATGCTGTTCGATACGCACTCGCTGCCCACGGCCGGCGAGAAGCTATTGGATCTGGGGCTTCGGCACGCGGTGATCAAGAAAGGCTCGCACGGGGCGCAGATGTTTTCAGCCGACGGGACGTTCGCCGTGCCGGCCATCCCGCTGACCGAAGTCAAGGACCCCACCGGAGCCGGCGATACGTTCGCGGGCGCATTGATCGGATATCTGGCCTCCCGACCCCAGCACGATGAGATGGCTTTTCGCCAGGCCGTGCTGGTCGGCTCGGCCTGCGCCTCGTTCGTGGTCGAGGATTTCTCGGTGCACCGCACCTCCGGCCTCATTCCCGCCGAGATTCACGAACGGTGTCGGGTCCTTCACGACGCGATTCATTGCGAACCCGTGGTTTTCTAGGGCCTGTTAACACTAAACAATTGACTTTCGGGGCGGATGGCGTCATGATCCTTTAATGATGCAGATCACTCCCGAACAATACGAAAAGATTGCCCCGTGTTTGCCGAAACAGCGGGGAAATATCAGCCTGTCCAACCTCCAAGTGCTTAACGCGATCCTCTGCGTGGCGGAACACGGCTGCAAATGGCGCGGCCTGCCGAGCCATTACGGCAACTGGCACACGATTTACACTCGCATGAATCGTTGGGCCAAGCGCG
>CAUZJO010000098.1:0-18588 GCA_963580245.1 Candidatus Sumerlaeia bacterium
GCGCGCCGACCAGCCACGAGGCCAGATCAAAAGGGGTGTCCAGCAGCTGACCGAGCGCGTCCCTTCCACTGCTTGGGCCCAGAAGCGGCAGTACAAAGTAAAAGCCGGGCTCGTGGCCATAGTATCCAAACGTCTGCCCGAAATCCTCCCGGCGCGGCTTGATATGGAACCAGTGGGTGGCGGGGTCGAACAACCCCAACAGCCCGATCGTCGTGTTAATCAGAAATCGATTCGTCTCGTCTCCGGCGCCGCGAAATTTCCCCTGCAACAAACTGTTGATCAGGTGGACCGGATACTTGAGATTGAGATCCACGCGACTGATGCCACGGCGAACGGGCGCCGGGAAGATCAGTTTGTAAACCTGATTAATGGGGTCTATGACACCCCGAAAAATCCCGTAATTGATGCTTGATATAACACGGTTGGTCGGTTCTATCGGATCATTGACCATCTGAATGATGGGCACACCCGTCTGCGGCGCCACCGTAACGGTCCTCGAACAACCCGCCACGAGCATGAGCGACGCGATCATCAAGCAACCGACGGTCAAACGCATGATTCTAACCATCCTCCAGCTTCGTTCATTGGAATGTGTCGTGGACGACCCGTGGCGGAGAATGCAGGCCCCGACGCTCTCGGGTACGGACCGGGTAACGTGGTCAATCAATTCGAGCGAGTCGGCGCTGATTTAGTCGGGGCAATCTCTCCCGTCCGATCGCTTGAATCCCTTTACTAGGCGACTGGCTCGCGTCGCATGTGCCGCCAGTCGGTATGGAAAACGCCTTCCTTATCGATTCGTTGATAGGTATGCGCGCCGAAATAATCGCGCTGCGCCTGAAGCAGATTCTGCGGCAGGCGCTCGGAGCGATAACCGTCGTAATAATTAAGGGCCGCGCTCATGCCCGGGGTTGGAATGCCGAGTTGGACGCCCGCGCCAACGACGCCGCGCCAATCATCCTGGTGAGAACCAACCGCTTGCTTGAAATAAGAATCCAACAGCAGGTTTTCGAGACTTGGGGCGCGGTCGTATGCATCTTTGATCCGTTCCAAGAACGCGGCCCGTATAATGCATCCACCACGCCACAACATGGCGATCTCGCCGAGTTTCAGGCCCCAGTGAACCTCGTCCGAGGCCGCTTGAAGTTGAACGAAACCCTGGGCATAACTGCAAATCTTGGAGGCATACAGTGCCCGTTCCACCGATTTTATGAACTTGGCGCGATCCGTTGAGCGGCGAAACTCTTCGATCGCCCCGGCCGGTCCCGCCAATATTTTGCTGGCTCGGGCGCGACTCGCCTTCTGCGCCGATAGGCAGCGCGCGAACACCGCCTCGGTGATGATCGTCGTGGGGACGCCCAAATCGAGGGCCAGTTTGCCGGTCCATTTGCCGGTCCCTTTTTGACCCGCCGCGTCCAGGACCTTATCGACCAGCGCCTCGCCAGTGTCGGGGTCCTGGACCGAAAAGATATCTCGCGTGATTTCAATCAAGTAACTGTCTAGGTCCGCCCGGTTCCATTGCTCGAACACATCAAAGAGCTCATCGTTGGACAATCCCAATCCGTTTTTGAGGAGGCTGTAAGCCTCGCAGATGAGCTGCATGTCTCCGTATTCGATTCCGTTGTGGACCATTTTCACATAATGGCCCGATCCACCCGACCCGATCCATCCGCAGCAGGGAACGTCATTGTTCGGCCCCACCTGCGCGGCCATCGGCCGGAAAATCGGGCTCAGATGGGGCCACGCGGCCGCCGACCCGCTGGGCATCATGCTCGGTCCATAACGCGCCCCTTCCTCACCCCCCGAAATCCCCGTTCCGATGTATAGGAGCTTTTTGGCTTCCAGCTCCTGCATGCGGCGCTCGGTATCTTCAAAATAAGAGTTGCCCCCGTCGATGAGTATGTCGCCAGGTTCCAGCAGGGGGACCAATTGGCCGATCAGCGCATCAACCGGCGCACCCGCTTTCACCATCATCATCGCCCGGCGCGGTGGCTTCAGACATCTGGCGAATTCTTCGAGGTTATGGCAGCCGACGATTGATTTCCCCTCGGCGGGTCCTTGCATGAAATCATCGACCTTACTGATTGTGCGATTATAGGCCGCCACGTTGAAACCATGATCGGCCATGTTCAGGATCAAATTCTGACCCATGACCGCCAGCCCGATCAGCCCGATGTCGCATTGAGCATCCATTGTTCTTACCTTTTCTGGAAGGATATAGAAGTCTTTCGTTGGATTGTCGCTGGTGTCTTGGGCTGAGCCTTCCCGAGCGGTCCACGCCGGAGTTTTCGCGCTTGCGCGTCGCGCGGGCCATCGCTGGGACCCTCAACCCGCCGCCGTTGGGACCGGCCGTGCGTGATTCACCCGCGCTTCAGGTGATTCAGCTTTCGCTCCAGCTTGGCATTCTCAATACCCCCCGGCAACATCTTTCCGAGGACCGACCACGACGGGCGGCTTCCGGGCAATCACTCGAACACGACGGATCAGAACGATAGACGGCAATGAAGCGGTGGCCTATCGGGGAAACGAGATCGCCGCGATCTATCCGATCACGCCCGGCGAGGTCACCTGCAGAGCCACGCATGTCCGCGACCGGATGGACCTGAAGCAAAGGATGATAATGGTGGTCGCCCCGCCGACGCCTACCGTGCTGATGGGGACGTGGAACACCCGTTGACGAACCACCCCCGGCATTTGTCCGCTGGAAGAACGGGCTTTATTTGGGGCATCCACGAAGAAGAAGTCGTCCATGACTACGAGACCTCGCCCGGCCCCCTATTCCTCAAGCCCTAAGGGGCCTCCGTGAGGAAACGCTTCGCGCAGCGCGTCGAATGTTTGCCAAGTCCCAGCCTGATCGTCCCGCGCTGTCTTCAAGATGGAAGCTCTGGAACGGGCCGAACCACACTTGACTCATCTAGCGGTTACGAGCCACTTGCGACGAGTCAGGCGAGCTGCTATGATGAGCGTTCTTAGGCTCTTCCCCGGTCCCTGGCAGGCCTTTGGCTCCCCAATGGAAAGGTGGAACCATGTGGCAGCCCCATCGCAACCCCCCGTCCTGCCCAGCGGAGGCCAGCCCCCGCCCCGGTGTCGGCGCGAAACCACGTATAAGGTCAATGCTTCCCGAACAACCAGCCGTCGCTATCCTCGCATTCGCTGGGGTTTGAGAAGCCGAATCCTCGCTCTTGCGCACGCGGCCCTCATGATGACCCTTCATCACTTTGGGACCCAGCCGCCGATACTCGCTCAGACCACCTTCGGGCCCCAGCGGGTCATCACCACGGCGGCCGACGGCGCCGTGTCGGTCCACGCGGCCGACCTGGACGGCGATGGCGACATCGATGTCTTGTCCGCCTCAAGATGGGACGACAAAATCGCCTGGTATGAGAACCTGACCCCCCACCATAATACCGCCCAACTCTGGCCATTCTACCGATGACACGGACGCTGCCACGGACGCTGCCACAGTGACCAATCACGGTCCACCTCTTTGAGGGGTCTTTACTCTTCTCCACCCCGTCTCTCACCGACCGGTTGCCGTGAGACCCGCGAGGCACCCGTCCTCCACGCCTCTCCCAGTTTCGCCCTTCTTTCGCTCGCTGGTGTTTGTTGTCATAACGCATCTTGCGACACCAAAAGCTCCTCAACCTTGTCGACATGCGTTTCTCGGCAACATCGCCGGCGATGCCAACGGCCAAGGAGTCGGAAGAGTTGACACGGGGAATCGTTTTGGCGCATGATGGCGGGCCTGTGACTTCGGTCGGCACGGTTGCCCATCGTTTTTGCCCGCTCGGAGGCCGTCGAGACGCCGGCGGACAAGGGCTCGACGACAATTGACGAGGAAATCACGATCATGAAAAAGAAAATCCATCCCAAATACGAACTGACCACCATTCGTTGCGCGTGCGGGGCCGAATATCGGATGCGCTCGACCCGGCCCGACCAGAGACTGGAAATCTGCGCCGGCTGCCATCCCTACTTCACCGGCAAGCAAAAACTGGTCGACACCGCCGGGCGAGTCGAGAAGTTCAAGCGTCGCTACGCAAAGTTCGCCGAAACGCCGCCTGAATAGACCCCCAACGCGGAAGATATTGATTGCTTTCCCGCCGAAGCGGTACGTCGCGCCGTCGGCCGGCCCAGGTCGATCGGTCTCTTCGCGACCGTTCAGGCTTTGGGGCCCGCGTGTCTTACATCACTTGGAACAGCGGCAGTCTCAGGGCCAGGATCATCAGTGGCAGCACCACGACCATGAAGATCAGCGTCGACCAGATAAACCCGGCGTTGGCCAGGTCGATATCCAGGTCATAGATCGTCGAGAGCACCACGACCATGATGGCGCAGGGCATGCAACTGGCGATGAACAAGACGCCGGCCACCATGCCGCTCACGTGAAAGATCAAGCAAAGCGCCAACATGATGAGTGGATGGATGAGAAACTTAATGACGTGCACCGGGGTCAGGACGTGAGAGAAGTGGACGACCCGCTGGAAACGCATGCGGATGCCCATGGCGAACGTGGAGGACACGGTCGAGATGAAAACCAGGACCTTGAGGGCCCCAAAGCTAAGGTCACTCGTCGGGAGGCCGGCAAAATTGAGCACGCCCCCGATCAGCAACCCCACGGCCGGCATCGCGATGGGGGAGAAGATGACCTGGCGGTAGTTCCGCCACAGTGTCAGGCCCTGAGCGGCGCCTCCCCAGTGCGTGGCGAGCGGGACGCAAATCGCGAAGATGAACAACATCGTCGGGCACATGAGGACGGCGTTATACGGATAGGCCGCGGCGGGGAGCAATAACAGCGTCAGAAAACCGGCCATCGACTGGCCGATATTCCCCAGCGGGATCATCAGCAGGAACGTGCCGATGGACGGGCCGCGGTGCGAAAGCCGTGGACTGACAACCAGGGATATTGCGACTGACACCAAGAGAAAAGCGGCCATCAGAAGGGGGGCGACGTACCAATCGGAGGACGAGCGGTCCAGGCGCCACACCCCCAGCCCGAAGACCACCGGCGCGATGAGAACAAGGTTGACCGTGTAGAGCGGCTTGGCGACTTGCTCGCTGATCCGGCCCATGTGACGCAGCCGATTGCCCAACAACATCGGCAACCAGATGACCGCCTGAGAAATCAAGAGGGTGATGAATTGCTCTTTGGTCATCGATGGTGGTTACGAGAAGGCCGGCCAGCACCCGCAGACCGAAGGTGTCGCAAGCATAGCGGGCCGGTCCGTTAAATCGACCCTTATCTCCCATCGCAAAGCCAGTCCCACGGTGCCTTGACGGGTTCCGGCGGGCCGTTCATACTGCTTCTCTGGCGTGATTCAGTCTGTTCGGAGCCGAACGCGCGCGCTCGATCCGGTTCAGTAGGACTTCTCCCGCATGCGTCATCAGGACGGCATATTTCCTCTCGGTCCAGTCATGGCGGGCGTCATCCTGTGCCTGGGGGGCGTGGTCGTCAACCTATACCATTTGGGCAAGACCGATTTCTATCGAGACGATCCGGCGCGGATCGGGGCGGTCGTTCGCGGGATGAATCAGACCGGCGAATGGCTTGTGCCGCGCGTGGGAGGCGAGCCGCGCTTCGATTTGCCCCCGCTTTACTTGTGGCTGGTCAAATTGAGTTCGCGATTAGGACCGGACGTCACGGCCTTTCAGACCCGGCTGCCGGGTGCCCTCAGCGCCATCGCGCTGCTGTTCCTGGTGGCCTGGTGCGCCTATCAGCACGCGGCCCGCTACAGGCGCGACGACGGGGCGATCCCCCCGCCGGAGGGTTTCGCGCTAATGGCCGGCCTGATGCTCGCCTCCAGCCCGGTTTACTTCATGGTCGCCCGCGGCGGCGCCCCCGCGCCGTTGTATGCCTTGCTCTACATGGGCGCCGCGGCATGTTGGGCCGAGTCGCTCGAGGCGCGCCGATCCTTCTATGCCGGGTTCTCATGGCGGATGTGGCTGGCGTGGGGCTACTTGCTGGCCGGTCTGGCCACGCTGGCGCAGGGGCCGCTGGTCTGGCTGATGCTCTGGATCCCCTATTTGCTCGCCGCGCGCTCCTATCGCTTGCGCGGACCCGACCGCGCCCATTTGTTGGGCCTGGGACTGGGTGGAGGCCTGATCCTGTGCTGGATGCTGGCGGTGGGCCGGGGAATTCCCGGCGCGGGCTGGGCCATCTGGAGGTCGCTGTGGACCCTGCGCCTGGGTAGCGTCTCGGACGTTTCGGGCGGGCTGGGCGATTATCTACTGAGCTTCGCGCTTGGAACCTTCCCGTGGGTCCTGCT
The DNA here is from genome assembly GCA_963580245.1 of Candidatus Sumerlaeia bacterium. Classification (GTDB taxonomy): domain Bacteria; phylum Sumerlaeota; class Sumerlaeia; order MVZB01; family MVZB01; genus CAUZJO01. Next base: position 6,264 of record CAUZJO010000098.1, read on the forward strand.
TGCCGGGGCGATGGTATGGCGTGTGTGGCGCAAGGCCGAACGCTCGCCGACGCGGGTCTTTTGGATGTGGTCGCTCGTGGCGAACGCCGTCTTATTGGGATTGGTCGCTCCCCACACAGGGGCCCACCTGTTGCCGCCGGTGTCGTTCATCGCCTTGCTGGCCACCCATGCGCTGTTTAGCTGGAATTACGAGAACAACTGGGCGGAGGCCTGGCGTCTGCTGCTCCGCGTCACTTTGATCGTGATGGTGTCCGCCGGGGTCTTCCTGGCGGTCTTACTGAATTCGGGGAAAGGGTTCGCTTGCTTTTCGCTCATCGCCTTCGGCTGGTTCGTTTGGGCCCTCTTGTCTTACAAACAGGGCATCACCTATAGCCCTTGGATTACGACCGTGCGCCTGTCGTCGATATGCATCTTGGTTTTTCTCGCGGCCGAGCTCATGCATCTCACCGATTGGGAACCCCGTAAACGACTGCTTTCGGGGAGGATCAGCTTTTTCGAGCGGCTCGAAGATCATCTGGACGAATCGTTGGAGGAGCTTCCGGTCCCGCCCGCCAGCACCCCCCAGTACTTCATACTGGATACGGAGATTCCGGGGCTTACGGATTATTACTTTGAACAACCACTGATACCGGAAACTGACCTGTCTCGGGTCTACGCCGCGGCCGGCGATCGGACCTATCTTCTGGCGCGCGAGCCGCTGTGGGATCTGTTTCATGAGACGCGGCTGGTTCCCGTCCTCGAGCGATTTCGCCATATGGAGGACCGGCCCGTCGAGGCCCTGTTCCGCGTCCTGCCCGGCCCACCCGCGGCGACTCCCGCGAACCTGCGCGAGCGATTGGCCTATCAACCTCCCCTGCGTCTGGCCATTCTGGGCAACACTGGCACTCGCTCCGATGACCAGAGCGACGTTGCCCGGCGGCTTGACAAACTCGCCGGTCGCGACCGGCTCGACCGCATCCTGCTATTGGGCAACAACATCCACGGTCCCAACGTCTTCGATCATTTGGACTTCGCCGGGAGTTTCGAGGGGCCGTTCAGGCGTCTGCTCAAGCGCGGTCTGGTTTTCAACGCCCTGCTCGGTCATGAGGACCAATCCTACGGCTGGTTCCAGGCGCGCTATCCCGGGTTTCACATGAATGGCCGGCGTTATACCAAACTGGCGTTGGGGGGCGGGCTGGTTGACTGCTTCATGCTCGATTCCTCGCCCATGCTCGAAGAGCCGGATTTCGACGGGTCCCAACTTGAGTGGCTGGATCAGGAGCTGAGCCTCTCCGCCGCCCCGTGGAAGGTGGTCTGCTTGCATCACGCGCTGGTGAGCGCGGCGAACAAGGGCAAACCCAAGCTGCGATTGGCCGAGCGCCTGTTTCCGCTCCTCGATGCGCGCGAGGTCGACATCGTGGCGTGGGCCGGGGGATTCTGGTACGAGCGGCTCAAAGCCCCGGGCCGGTCCTCGATGTTCTTCAACACCGGCTGGAGCGGCGATAGCGAGCGAGCGCGATTCGAGTTGGATCCGCGGCTGCTGGCTTCCCATGATCGCGACCCCGGCCTTCTGTGGATCGAATTCACCGACCAGCTTGCCTCATTCGAGGCGATCAATGACGACGGCGAAACGGTCGACCAGGGGCAAATCCTGAAGGGAAGCGCGGTGTCCAGGCCGGCGACGGGCCTTCCCGGCGGGGCAGCGAGCCAATGAGAGCCCAGACCTCCCCCGTCCAGGCTTTGCGGGGTTGGGGCGCGGCGTTCGTTGATTTTCTATATCCCCCGGGTCTGTCACCTCTGTTATCGCCGGCTAACCCCGGAGGGCCCGGTGATCTGCTTCCGGTGTCGCCACACGCTGAGGGTCCCCGCGCAGTGGCGCTGCATTCGATGCGGGGCGCATGGCTCGGTCGGCGGGCCAGAATCCGATCGACGCTGCCGGCTTTGCCCCCCCCCGATGACGCGCCGTACCGGGGCATCCTGAGCGTCATCGGCTACCACGATATATCCGCGTGCTGCGTGCACCTGTTCAAGTATCGACGCCGGTTTGAGTTGGGCCAGGTGATGGCCCAGGTCATGGTCGAGGAGATGGCCGATCCCCTCGGGCGGCTCGGCACTCGGATCGAGTGCGTGGCCCCCGTTCCGCTGCATTACGGTCGCCGCCTCCTTCGCGGTTTTAATCAGAGCGAGTTGCCGGCCCGGGCGCTCGCGGAGGCCAACGGACGTCCATACGACGCGCGCCTGCTGCGCCGCCGCCGGTTCACGCGGTGCCAGGCCTTGGTCCCGTGCGAGAAGCGGGCCGGGAACGTCAAGGGGGCGTTCGCGATGGGCCGTCGCGGCGAGGCCGAGGGCAAAGGGGCATCCTGCTCGTCGACGACGTGGTCACCACCGGCGAGACGATCAAGGAATGCGCCCGCGTGTTGAAGGAGGCCGGTGCCCGGGAGGTCTGGATCGCCTGTTTCGCCCGCGCCCGAATGGAATCGCCCCCATTGGGAGAATGAGCCTCGGACTCCACGAGGAACAGGTTGTGCCCCGGTTATCCAGCGCCAAGCGGGGATACCCTCGATCCGCGGCTTCGCCCTTTGGCGGCAAGGATTCGGTGGTAAAGCGTCTCGATCTGTTCGGCTTGGACTTGGTTGGTGCAGAATTGCCAGACGAGCTCTTTTCCCTCGGCGGCCATGCGGCGTATTTCTTGGGGATGGTCCAGCGCCCAGATCAGCGCCTTGGCCAGCGCGGGGGCGTCGCCGGGGGGGACCAGCAGGCCCGTCTCTTGGTCGATGACGATCTCGCTGTTTCCCGAGACATCGGTCGCCACCACCGGCGTGCCCACCGCCAGCGATTCGCGTAACGCGCCGGTCAGGCCCTCCCCCTCCGAAGAGGTATTGACCGACACATCGAGGGCCGCCGCGACGTTGGGGATATCGGAGCGATGACCGGTGAAAATCACCTTGTCGGGCATCCCGAGCTCGCGCACCAGGCGTTCGAGTCTGCTCAGCCGTCTGGGATCACCCTCGCCGACCAGGACCAGACGGGCGTCGGGATGGGACTGTAGGACCTTGGCGAAGGCCTTCAGCAGCGTCCCGTGGTCCTTCTTCTTGTGGAAGGCGCCGATGCAACCGATCACCGGGGTCTTGGCCGACAGCCTCAGTTCGCGTCGCAATGCACCTGCGTCGGGCTGGGCGAAGGCGTCAGTGTCGAAGCCGCCATAGACGACCGCGACTTTCTCCGGCTTGAGTTTCTCTTCGCCGACCAGCACCTTTTCCACCGCATGCGCCACGGCGACGATCCGGTCGAGCTTGCCCCGGCGGTAGGCGCGGCGGTCGCGTTTGTTTTCGAAGCGATAGGTCGTCCCGCGCTGGGTCAGGAGTGCGCCCACGCGCCGGCCGATGAGGCTGCGTAGCGCGAACGCCAAGGCGCATTGGCGGTGAGTGTGCACCACTTCGAACCCCCCGCGCCGGAAGTAGCGGCGAAAGGCGAACATGCCTCTCCACGTTCCCATCGGGAAACATTGCACGTCCGCAACGCCCATCGGCTTGAGCTGGCGCGCGAGCTCCTCGCGCTCGGTGGGTTTGTTGTTGAAGACGACGCTGACGCGGTGCCCGCGCCGCGCGAGTTGGCGCGCCAGCGTTACCATCTGGACCGCCCCCCCGCGCGTGATGTTGGGATGCGAGGCGATGTGGAGGATATTGAGCGCGGGCCGGTCATCGGGAGGAGGGATCAACGCCTCCGGACCGGGCTGAGCGAGACCCAACTCGCCGTAAATGATCTCCAGCGCCTTTTGCGTGGCCGCCCCGGGGTTCGAGAAGATATCCCGCGCGATTTGGCGGCGGATCTCGGAGTGCTCAGCGGGCCGCTCCAGACAGCGCTCGACGGCGTCGCAAACCTCCTCGGGCTGCCCGATCACAATGCCCCCCTTGCGGCCCCAGGTCTCCAGGTCGATGGTCTGGCCGTACCGCTCGCCGCTCAGCAACTCGGGGACGTCGGCGAAGATCATCGGCCGGTCGAGTAGCGTGTATTCATTGGACACCGAACTGGCGTCGCTGATCAGGATGTCGGAAGCGACGAGCATCGGAATGATGTCGAGGGATTGGGTGATGGTTACATTGGGCCAATGGCGTCCGTCCAGCCGCGCACGCCAATCGACGGTGTTGCGGCTGGGGTCGTAGAGGTGATCGTGCAGTTTGACGACCACCCGCACGTTCGCCATGCCCGCAAGCTGATCGAGCATGGCCTCGCCCATGGTGTAGAGCGAACTCTGTTCGGTCCAGGTCGGCGCGTAGAGAACCAGCGGCGTGCCGTCATCGACGCCGAGCCGCGCGCGCGCCCGGGCGCGGTCGATCCGGCCGTTGAGCAGTTGATCGAGCTTGGGCATGCCAACCATTTCGATGCGCGGATCATCTTGGGTCAGGATGCCGGCCTCGATGAACTTGCGGCGCTGATAGGGCCCGACCATCAGGATCTTGTCGAAGCGCGTGACCTTGGGGGAGATCGAACGCCCCTTGAACGAGACGCCGTGAAACATCAGGGCCTTGCGCCGGGCTTTGCCCGACATTTTCATGTGATCGGGGGTCAGATACAGATCCGCCTTCAACCTATAGGCTTCGCACTTGGAAAGCAGATGCACGCCGGACAGGCCCGCCTTGCGCGCGATGGCCAGGGGGTTGTCCTGGCCCTGATAAAGGCCCGCCAGGAAGAGTTCGATTCGCGCGTCGCGCTGGAGCACGTCCAGCAGCGGACGCAGCACCACGATGTTCATCGGTGAACTGGCCGAGAGAATGACTCGCCGCAGGCGCATGCTGATGGACATTCGGACTCCGAGCCTTGGCTGGGTTGCGCATGTTCCAGCCCGAATCAGGTTGCCGTCGGGGTGGAAAGATTCATGCCGTCGCGGCTGTCGGCCGATGTCAGATTCTCAAGGAATCGAACGATCTTTTCAACCCTTCGGCCCGAACTGAGTTCCTGAGCGGTATCGATTGAAGATTGCCTTGTGGGTTAATCGAGCACGTCAGCCGCCGCGCGCGGGCGTTGGATCGAAATGGCTTCTTCGGGCGGACTGTCCACGAAGATGCCTTGGTACTGACACAAGCGCGTGTAAAGCCCTCCAGCCTCGTAGAGCGAGGCGTGGGTCCCCTCCTCGGCGACCCGTCCGTCATCGAGTACAAGAATTCGATCAGCCATCATTACGGTCGAAAAACGGTGGGCGATCAGGAACGTCGTCCGTCCGACCACCATCTCGCGCAGGCTCTCGCGGATTTGGTGTTCCGTTTCCGCGTCCAGCGAGGCCGTCGCTTCGTCGAAAATTAGGATCGTCGGGTCCTTGACGAGCGCCCGCGCGATGGCCAACCGCTGCTTCTGCCCCGTGGAGAGCTTGGCCCCGCGTTCGCCCACGACCGAATCGTATTGCTTGGGCATGGCCATGATGAACTCGTGCGCCTTGGCCTGGCGCGCCGCCTTTTCCGCTTGCTCGCGCGTGGCGCCCTTCGAGCCGTAGGCGATGTTAGCGTAGACCGTGTCGTCGAAAAGAAACGTCTCTTGAGGAACGATGGACACTCGATCGCGCAAGGATTGGATGTGGATGGCGCGAACGTCGTGGCCGTCGATCAAGATCGCCCCTGCCTCGACGTCGTAAAAGCGGCACAACAAGTTCATCAGGGTCGTCTTGCCCGCGCCCGAATGACCCACCACGGCGACGACCTCCCGGGGGGCCACCGTAAGCTCGAGTTCATTGATCACGCGTTCGGGGTGGTGACGGCGCGGATAGCTGAAGCTAACGCGATTGAAATGGATCGCCGCCGGCTGATCGGCCGGCAAGTCGACGGCATCCTCGGCGTCGACGACCGCGGGCACCAGATCCATGATGCGATAAATCCGAATCAGCGAGGCCATGCCGCGTTGATAGGTCACGTTGAGTTTGAGCAAACTCTTGAGGGGCCGGTAAAAACGGGTAATGGCGAGTAGGTAAATGGTGAATTCCGCCGAGCCGAACTCATCGCCCAGGTAATTGCGATCGCCCAGGAACAGGCTTCCGCCGATGACCAGCGTCAGCACGATGGCCAAGGTGCTCAGAAAATCGTTGGCCGGCCCGATGAAACCCTTGATCCTGTGGAACTTCAACAGGCGGCCCAACCACTGATGGGTCGCCTGGTCGAATCGGTCCCTTTCAAAGTCTTCGGTCCCCAGTGCCTTGACCAGGCGCACTCCGGAAAGGGCTTCCTGGGAGACCTGGAAGACGCCGGCATCGTCCCGCTCGGCCCGTTCGGAAATGCGGCGGATCTTTTTGCCGGTGAAATAGAACAGACACCCCGCCAGCGGCAGCGTAATGGCCGCGTAGAGTGTCAACTTGGGAGAGAGATAAATCAGCAGCACAAGCAGTGCGATGACCTTGAAGAAATTGACGAACGTCGTGCCGGTGAACGCCAAGAGCATCGCCTGGACCTTGCGCGTATCGTTCTGCAGACGGGCCATCATCTGGCCGGTCGAGTTCTTGGTGAAAAAGTGCAGGTCCATCGCGAGGATGTGGGCGAAGAGGTCGTCCTTGAGTTTCTTGAGCACGTCCAGGCCGACGCGGGCGGTCATGACGTTGACCAGATAGGTCAGACAGCTATTCAAGGCCGAGATGACGATCAAGACCACTCCGACGATGAACAACGACTGGACTTTGTGTTCCAGCATCCAGGCCTTGGCCCGTTCCTTGTGCTCGCCGACGTAGTCGGTGACCAGACCCTTGTAGATTTCGATTTTGGCGGCGAACTTCTCGGGGATCGGAATCCCGCCGGGAGCCTCCGTTCGCTCCGGAGCCGTCTGCTCAAGGGCCACCCCCGGTCCGTCGTCGAACATCACTTCGATCAGCGGCTTGACCGCGAGCAACGAAAACGCCCCCAAAAAACCCGTCAAGAGCGAAATGACGGCGATGCGGATAAGCCGATACTTATGAACGAGAATTCGAGGGAGTAGGCGTTTGAGAAGATTCATCGTATTGCCTAAGATTAGCCAAGGGCCGCCGCAAACGACGGGACCATGCCCGCCCGAAAGGGGACAACTCCTTCATCTTCAAACCACGTCGTCAACTCTAAGGAGCCTGGGCCATCCCCAAAGTTAAGCATTGAGCGCGATGGCAAGTCAAGTTCGCACGGACGAGCCCCACCACGGGGACTCGATTCAGGAACGTTATTATCCCCGACTCCGGTAGGTCTCGAGTGTGATTAGCCGTGCGCGTCAAGCGTCAACCCACGGTTTACTTCAATCTATAAACACGCCCATGAATCCTATATGGTGAAGGCCATCGCGAGTTCCGAAGAAATGCCCTCCGCCATGCACAAGATGATCGATCCCGACATGGCCCTGCGACTGGTTGTTGAAGCGGCCGAGCGGCTGGAGCCGGTCGAGGTGGAGCTGGGCCACTCCGTCGGACTGGTCCTGGCCCAGCAGGTCGCCGCCGACCGCGACTATCCCCCGTTTAATCGCGCCATGATGGACGGCTACGCGGTGCGGCTGTCGGCGGCCGGAGGAGCGGTGGCGGTCATCGGCGAGCTGGCGGCGGGAGGGGTTTGGGAGCGGCCGTTGACGGACGGCCAGGCACTGGAGATCATGACCGGCGCTCCCTGCCCGGAGGGGACCGAAGCCGTGGCGCCCAAAGAGGTCGTTGATCGCCAGGGCGAGACGGTCCGGCTCCCGGAGTCGCTCAAGCAGGGCCAGAACATCGCCCCGCGCGCCAGCGCCTGCCCTGCCGGACGGGTGCTGATCGATCAAGGCGAGCCGATCACGCCACTGACGGTCGGGGTCCTCGCCACGGTTGGTCGCGCGCAATTGAGGGTCTACCCGCGCCCGCGGGTCGGGATCGTCTCGACGGGCGGCGAGCTGATCGGGGTCGACGAGACCCCCGGCCCCGGCCAGATCCGTAACAGCAACGGGCCCATGATCGCGGCCTACGCATGCGCCATGGGATTGGAGGCGCCGCGGGTCGTCGAGGCCGCCGACACGCCCGAGGCACTGGCGACCGCCCTCGAGCGGGTCGCCGCCGCCGAGATCGTGGTCCTCAACGGCGGCGTCTCGGCGGGGAAGTACGACCTGGTCCCCCAGGCCCTGACCGCCTTCGGGGCCGAATTGGTCTTCCACAAAGTGACCCAAAAACCCGGCAAACCGCTCCTGTTCGCCCGGCGCGGTCGGCAACTCTTCTTCGGCCTGCCCGGCAATCCGCTGTCGGCCAGTTTCGGCTTCCACCGCTACGTGGCCGCGGCGATCCGCAAAATGAGCGGCCGCCGACCCCAGCCCGAGGGCGGCAAGGGCCGCCTGACCGACGGATTCCGCGTCAAGGGTGACCGGACGGTGTTTCAGCCCGCACGCGTCGAAGCCGGGGCCACCGGCTGGCGGGTTGCCATCCAGCGCAACATCGACTCAGCCGACATCTTCAACATCCACCACGCCAACGCCATGGTCCGGCTGGATCCGCCGGTGGAAGAATGCCTTGCGGGAGCGGAGGTGGGCTTTGAGTGGATGAGCCTTTGAAGGGCATCTGTCGGTCGGGCGGGATTGAGAGCGGGCTCAGCCGACCAGGATCACGTGCAATTCCTTGGGGCCGTGGGCGCCGAGGATGAGGATTTTCTCGATGTCTGCGGTGCGCGAGGGGCCGGTGATCAGGACCGCGTTTGACCACAAGTCATCGCCGCCCAGCCGCTCGAGGGCCGCGTCGATGGACGGAAGCAGGTCGGTGCGTCGGGCGAGGACGATGTGAATCGGCGGCAAAACGGTCAAGCGCCGGCCACCGGCGTCTCGACTGTTGAGTGCCACGCTCCCGGTGCGGGCCACCAGGGCCGTCGCCTCGGATATCCCGGCGGCATAAGCGGAAAACGCGTCGGATGTGGCGGCCAGCATCTCCTCCCCATCAATCCGCCAGGCCAGTTCGGGGAGGTGGGCCAGGACCTCGCGGATCAGCGAACCTTCGTGCGCGATGAATCGCTCCCCGCCAAGCGGCGCCAAGATATCCTCCAGCGTCCGCGCCGCTTCGCCCAAGTCGGCGGCGCGATAGAACCGGCCATTGAGTGCCGCCAGCTTTGTCTCGAACTGTTCAACCGCCTTCTCCGATCCCTGCGGATAATCCGCAAAAACCTCTGCATCCGGCCGGCGCTCATCCACTGCCGACGGCCCCCGTGACCGCCAGCCGTCGCGCCCCCGACGCAGTCGGCGCAGGATGTTATCGCGAGTGCTCATGTCGCCTCCACTCCTCGGCAAACGACCGGCGGGCCAGCGGTGGAATGCGCTTGCGCTTCCTTCTGGGAACGAACAGTGGCGTCAGACCCTCTCCCCAACGGGCCAGCCGGCCCGCCCATTCCACGCGCTCGCGCCGCGCCATCACCCACGCCCAAGCCTTCATCGCCAGCGGCCAGAATCGCCCCAGTTCGCGCCGCTCGTCGGCGTCGCGGCGGTTCTCGAGCAACAGGTGGTGCAGGTCGATATTGACCGGGCAGACGCTGGTGCACGAGCCGCACAGGCTCGAGGCGTAGGGCAGGTGATGCCACTGGCCGTTGCCCCTCAAGTGCGGCGTGATGACCGAGCCGATCGGCCCCTGGTAGGTCGTGCCGTAGGTGTGACCTCCGACGGCGCGGAAGACGGGACAGGCGTTGAGACACGCGCCGCAGCGGATGCAGCGCAACGCCTGGCGAAAGGGTTCTCGGCCGTAGAGCCTCGAACGGCCGTTATCGAGCAGGATCACGTAGAAGTGTTCGGGCCCGTCGGCTTCCCCTTCCGCGCGCGGGCCGCGCACGATCGAGTTATAACAGGTCACCTGCTGGCCGGTGCCACTGGTGGAAAGCAACGGCAGAAACAGGGCCAAATCGCTCATTCGCGGGAGGACCTTCTCGATGCCGCCGATGGCAATGTGAACCCGTGGGCAGGCCATGGCCAGACGGGCGTTGCCCTCGTTCTCGAGCACGACCACCGCCCCCTCATCGGCGATCAGAAAATTGGCCCCCGTCACGCCCACGTCGGCCGAGACAAACTCCTTGCGCAGCAGCCGGCGCGCGATCATCGTCAGTTCCGCGGCCCCGGCGTCGCGATCGCTCCCAAGCTTCTCGTGAAAGAGCTTGGCGATGTCATCCTTGGACATGTGCATGGCCGGAGTGATGATGTGGTAGGGTTTTTGGCCGGCCAACTGAACGATGAGTTCGCCCAGGTCGCTCTCGAACACCTTCATGCCGGCGCCCTCAAGGAACTCGTTGAGGTCGAGCTCCTCGGTGGTCATCGACTTGGATTTGATGAAGCTGCGCGCGTTGTGGCGCCGGGCGATCTCCAGGACGTGATGGCGCGCCTCGGCGGCGTCTTCGGCCCACAGAACCTTGCCGCCGCGCGCGTTAATCCCGCGCTCGAATGATTCGAGCAACTCGGGCAGACGCGCCTGCGCCTCGTCCTTGATCTCGCCCGCCAGTTTCCGCGCCGCTTCCCAGTCGCGAAACTGGCTCGCCTTCAGTGCCTCGATTTTCTCATCGTTGACCCCGATGGCGCGCAGGATCTTGTCGCGATGCGTGAGGTCGCCCGCTTTGATCGCGGCGTCTTTGTGGAATTGGGCTTCGAGGCTCGGGGCCATCGGCGGCGGTTGTCTCCAGGTTCTTATGCGTGGGCGGGTTTGAGATTCAATGCGCGTTCGAGCAGCTCGGCCAGGTGCAGAATCTCCGGCTCAAACCCATTTTCGGCCGCCTCTTGGCGCATGTGCATGATGCAGCCGGGATCGTTCGAGACCAGCAGCTCGATCTCCAGCTTCATGAAGTTCTCGAGCCGGGTCGAGGCCATCGCCGCCGCTATGGAATCGTACTTCACGGAAAACAGGCCTCCAAAGCCGCAGCAGACCGGTTCGCCCGGCGCCTCGACTAATTCCAAGCCGTCCACCCGTTCGAGGATCGAGCGGGCCTCGTCGCGCAAGCCCAGTTCACGATAGCCGTGACACGAATTGTGAAACCCGACCCGTGCGCGCAGGGAGGCGCGAAGCTGATCGCCGGCGCCTTGGTCGTGGAGGAATTCGCTGAACTCGCGGACCTTTGGACCGAGCCGGACGGCGGCGGTCCGGCTCGGGTCGTCTTCGAAAAGTCGCGGGTAGAATTCGCGAATCATCGCCGTGCAGGAACCCGAGGGGCAAACGACCGTCGCGGCGTCGCCAAACACCTTGACGCAGTGCCCGGCCACCTGGCGCGCTTCTTCCCACTGGCCCGCGTTGAAGGCCGGTTGGCCGCAACACGTCTGATCGGGGCGGTAGTCGACGTCGTATCCCAAATGCCGCAGCACGCGCACCATCGCCCATCCCATTTCAGGGTAGACCTGATCCACCAGGCAGGGGATGAACAAGGAGACCGTTCGATCACTCATAAAGGCGCCTCTGAAAACTCAGTCCCGGCAGGGATGATTGCTTTCAGCCCGCCACGCAAGTGGCGGGAAATCAAACCGATAACGAATTGGAGTCCCGTAGGGACGACTGCAAACCGAATTTTTGGAGGTTCCCATAAGGATCCGCCTACCACGAGCCTTGGACGAAGTTAAACCGACACGAAGCAAGGGCCTTTCTAAGGTTTTCTGAAGACTTCCTCGCGAACTTGACCCGGCGCATAGAGGTTGTCGATCACGATCGCACGCTCCGGATGACCGAGTTCCTCGAAACGGACCGGCAGTGAAAGCTTGCCGACCGTCTGCCACTGCTTCCAGGCGAACGTCCGCGGCGCCGTCTCCCGCCCCCGCAGGACGAATGCCCAGTACTTTGGCCGTCCGGTCGAGGGATCGGCATAATACCAATAAACGTCATTGGCTTGCACGCCCGCATCTTGGCCGAACGAGACCTTTAGCGTCGGGTAGGGACGGCCTTCGACTTCTTGTTCGCCGACGTATTCCAGATCGGCCTTCAAATCGAGCAGCACGGCGGCCGACATCAGCCAAAAAGTGTCCCGCACGTGCCAGGCATGGGCCGCCGCGAGCGCGTGGGGATCGGGATTGGCCTGGGGATCGTCGGTCGAGCCGAGATACGAAATCCCCTCGCGGGTCTCGCGGTTGAAGAGGGCGACGCGCGGTTGATTCTCCGGGCGATCATCCAGGCGGCAACGCCCGGTCTTCCTGTCCCACAGGTGATCGCGGCGCAAGACCTCGCGCCCTTGATCCTCGACGCTGTAGCGGAAACTCACGTAATCCAGTTTCTTGGCGGCCCGCGCGCCGCCGATCGCCTTGAGGATCGAACGAGCCACCTGCCGGCCGCTCGGATCGCCGCGTTTGATCGCCAGGTGCTGACATCCGGAAAATAACGCCAGACAAACCGCCCCAAGCGCGACGGCCCGCGGCCCGGCGGGAAAGGATTGACGCAACGCGGACATTCTGACAA
>CAUZJO010000099.1:0-18443 GCA_963580245.1 Candidatus Sumerlaeia bacterium
GGGCCCAGTCCAGGTGCATGTGGACCGGCCGCGACGGGGCAAGCTGGCCGCGCGGCTGTGGCGCTGGATGAAACGACGAGCGGCGATCGAACCGGGCATCGGGCATCTCAAACAAGAACACCGCATGAATCGCTGCCGGCTGTGGGACGCCGAGGGCGACGCGTTCAATGCAATCGCAAGCGCGGCGGGGATGAATTTCAGGAAACTGCTGGCCCACGCGGCGGTTTTGCATTATCTTTTGCTGCGTCTGGCGCAAATCACGAGTCGAAAACGGATGCCTCTGGTTCACCCGAGTTCAGCTCTGATCGGCTGGGCTGCTTGGGCAGGGCTTTTTCAGGATCGACTATGTACTTAAACATTTCGGACTCCTTTCGGGATACCGTTTCGCGGCCCGTTCAATTCAATCAATGCTGAGTGGATCAGCCCGATATGCGGAGTCCCCTGCAAGAGGTTTCTCGCCGGAACGCGACCTTTGGGTGTGATTCAGATTTTGGAGTAAACGCCGCTTCGACGAAGGGTTCCTGGTCTCCTTGATGATCGGCTCCCGGCTTTCGTCCTCGTCCTCGTAATCGGTCTTTTTCACGGGCTACAATCGAGGCGCAACTCGATGATGAAATCACGATTACGAGGACGAGGACGAAAGCCGGGAGCCGACATGGGTCTATTCAGCGACTATCGGGCGATCCGCACTCGCCCGCCGTCGCGCATCGACGCCTCCGGGGCGGCGACGATTTGGTCGCCGGCGCCGAGGCCGGCCACGATTTCCAGCTCCAAGTCGCTGCGCAGGCCAAGTTTGACGGGGGTCCGGCTCAGGCGGCCGCCCTCGACGCGGAAGGCGTAAAACGACTGGTCGGGGGCCTGCAGAACGCTGTAGCGGGGGACGATGAGCGCTTCGGGCTTGCTCGCCGTGAGGAAGCGCGCCCGTAGGCGATAGCCGACGCCGATGTTCGCGGGTCGTTCTTCGAGCGAGACGATAACGTTGACGCGTTGTTGTTCGACGCCGAGCGAGGAAAGTTTGGTGAAGCCTTGCGGTTCGATGCGCTTAACGCGGCCGCGGATCGTTTGCATTCGGGTTGCGGGTTGCAGCGTGACTTCGGCGCCGGGGGTCAGGCGCATGGCGTCTTGGGTCAGGACGTCGGCGATGACTTCGAGCTGGTCGAGATTGCCGAGCAACAGGACCGGCTCGCCGGCCTGCATCGGGCGGTCGCCCTGGTCGTGGCGTTCGAGCACCACGCCGTCGATCGGCGAGCGTACGTCGGTCAGCGAGAGCCGGTGCCGGGCGCGGGCCAGGCGGGCATGGGCCTGCGCGAGTTGGTGTTCGATCTCGGCGCGCTTGAGCTGTTCGTGCTCGACCCATTGGCTGACGAATTGCGGACCGGTCTGGACGGCGACCAGCAGCGCGTGGAGCGCCGCGCGAACGAATTCCTCGCGGCGCAGGTCAATCAGCGTGGTCTCGGCTTCCAACCGCGCGTCGTCGAGTCTCGACTGCGGGATCGCCTCGTGTTCGACCAAGTCTTGCATCCGCTTTAGTTCGAGGGCCGCGCGGTCGGACCTCGCTTGTTGCGCCTCGACTTGTTTGTCGGCGGCCTTGACCGCCTCGCCGGCGGCATCGACGACGGCGAAGGTTTCGACCAATGCGGTATCTTCAAGCCGGTTGTCGTCGAGCACGGCCAAACTGGCCACGAGTTCCTCCACCGCCGCCTGCGCTTCGGCGACCTCCTGCGTGAACGGCACCAAATCAAACTTCATCAAGAGCTGTCCCTGCTTCACGGGGTCGCCGTGCTCCAGGTCGATACGCTCGATGCGGCAATCGACCGGCGCCGTGATGCGGTAGGTCTTGGCCAGGCGCGTGCGCGCCGGTTCGGTGAACGATTCCTGAATCTCTCCGCGGCGCGGCACGATCACTTTCACCTCGATCGACTGTCCGCAACCCAGGCCAAGCAACGCCAGGACGGCGAACCATGCGACGGGCTTACATTGCTTCGGATGATGCATCGGTTATGCGACTCCTCGTCGATGTCTATTCTCGCACGTTCAGGACCTCTTTCCATTGGAAACGGCGGATCATGACGTACAGGATCAACTGTGCCAGCCCGATGAAGAGCAGCGTGAGCAGGACCGCGGCATGGAATTCCCACGGGCGGATGACGGCTTGGAAGCGGTAAAGCTCGGTGCTGTAGGCCCGCGCCAGCAGGTAAGTCAGCACGACCCCCAAACCCAAACCCAACGCGATCCCGATCCCGTTGAGCAAGAGGCTTTCGCCGTAGAATATCCCCGCGACCTGCCCGGGCCGATAACCCAAAATCCGCAGCGTGCCGACCTCGCGCTGTCGTTCGCTCATCGAAACGAGCGCCGCGTTGAGCACGCTCCCAAACGCGATCAGCCCCGCGAACAGGACCATGATCGAAATCATCTGGCCCATCGTCTGGCCGAACGTCGCGTCCAATTGTTCGAAGGCGCGGATGCGGCGTTCCATGCCGACGACGGTGGGGAACGTTTTGATCTCGTTCAGGAACCCGTCGCCAACCTCGCGGCTGTAGGTCCTGCCGAGCAGCACGTTCGCGGTTTGTTCCTCGCCGAGCAAGCGGCTGAGGTACTCGATATCGGCGTACGCGGATAGCCCGAGGAACGTTTCGACGACGCCGTTGACGGGCGCGATCACTTCGCGGCGGCGGCCGAGCAGCGGACGCAGCCGGATTTCGCCGCCGGGTTCGACGTCAAGGATTTCCGCCAGCTTCTTGCTCAGGATCAGCCCGCGTTCGGGGACCACGACCGGTTCGCCGGCCTTGTCCAGCGGCGTGTAGAGTTCGTTGCCCGCGGGCAGGCCCGTCACGCCGATGCGTTTGGCGTGGGGCCCGTGACGCACGTCGCAGACGACTTGCAACTGCGGCTCGGTGCGCGACATCGCGGGCAGGCCGACGATTTCACGGGCGGCGTCCCGATGGACCGGGTCGCGCAACTGGATCGTCACGTCTTGGCGCGCGATATGCTTGAATTCATATTCCATCATGTAATCCAACGCCTCCACCATCGCCAGCGTCGAGAAGATCAACCCGGCCGAAAGCGTCGCGGCCAAGACGATCACGCCGCTGCGGAAAGGGTTGCGGAAAACCGTGCGCAGGATCAACTTCTGGCGGAACGAAAACATGCGCCACAGGCCGCCGATGCGTTCGAGCAGGATGCGCCCGCCCTTTTCCGGAGGCGGCGGATGCATGGCTTCGGCCGGTTCCAGGCGCGCGGCCAGACGGACGCCGCGGTAAGTCCCCAAAAGCGAAAAACTGAGACACAGCGCGATGCCCATGCCATTGAAGTCGGGATGGAACCGCATCCGCATCTCCGGCATGGGATAAAACTCCCGATAAATGCCCAACATCCCCCAGTGAATCCACACCGCAAACCCCAGACCCAGCAGCCCCCCCGCGATGCCGATGATTGCGCCGTAACCCAGATAATGCCGGGTGACGGCCGCCCTGGAATAACCCAGGGCCTTGAGCGTGCCGATGATCGAGCGTTGTTGGGCGACCATCCGCGCCATCAACACGTTCAAAACCAGCGCCGCCACGCCGAGAAAAATGCCCGGCATTACGGTCGCCGAGACTTTCAGCCCTTTCAGATCGTCGGCGAGGAAGCGGGCCGAGGGTTGGTCCTGGACCGGCGTGGTGTTGGTCACGCCGAAGTCATCGAGCCGATTCGCGAGCAAGTCGAGCGTGTTGCGCAGCGCCGTGCGCGACGCGTCATGCGCCAGCCCGACCAGTTGATTATACGCCCCTTCGAGATCGGCCCGCTTGCGCAAGAAATCCTCGGGCAAATACATGACGCCGAAGCGGGCGGGGTCGGGCGCCAGCGCCCCGCCCGGGGCAAGCAGATAGATAAACTCGGGAGACATCGCCGTGCCGACGACGAGCAACTCATGTTGGCCGTCGGGGAGCAGGGCCTTGATACGGCTGCCGGGAACCAGCCCGTTCTCACGCGCGAAGGCCTCGTTGAGGATCGCCTCCTTCTCGCGCTCGCCCGAGAACCAGGTACCCGATCGCAACACCACGTCGTTCAGCACCGGCCGCCGCTCGGTGGGCAGCGAGATGGCCGTGCCCGAGATCGGTTCGGCCTGAGAGGGCAAATCCAACAGGGCCGGGACGCTGATACGGCCCTGGATCGTTTCGACGTTCGGCGTGTCGGTGACCGACTCGACCACCCACGCCGGCGCGCGCTTGAGGTCGACGGTAAAGTCCGCCAGCCGTTGCTCGGCGTAATAGTGGGTGCGGGCGCCGTCCAGATCGCGCCACACCGAGGCCATCCCCACGAAGCAACCCACGCCGACCATGACGATGAGCAAGAGCGAGGCGATTGGCCCCCAACGTTGTCTTAAGTCTCGCCCCAGCTTGCGCGGCAAGACGCGGTTCACCATTTGACCGTCTCCGCGGCGACGCGTTCGGTGATCGGCTGGATCGAATGGATCGCCCCGTCGCGAATCTGCGCCACGCGGTGGCCGATGCGGGCGATCGCGCCGTTGTGCGTGATCAGCACGATGGTTCGGTTGAGTCGTTCGTTGAGGTCGCGCAGCAGCCCGAGGATCTGGCGGCTGTTTTCCAGGTCGAGCGCGCCGGTCGGCTCGTCGCAGAGGATCAGTCGCGGGTTCTTGGCCAGGGCGCGGGCGATGGCCACGCGTTGCTGCTCGCCGCCGCTCAGTTGCGAGGGGAAATGGCCGGCGCGGTCTTCGATCCCCACCAGCCGTAGCGCCTCCAAGGGGTCCATCGCGTCGCGCGCGATCTCGACCGCCACCTCGACATTCTCCAACGCCGTCAGGGTCGGGATCAGGTTATAGAACTGGAAAATGAAGCCGACTTCATGACGCCGGTAGAGCGTCAGTTCATCTTGCGAAGCGCGGGCCAGGTCGCGGTCGTAAAACTTCACGTGGCCCGAGGTGGGTTGATCCATCCCGCCGATGATGTTCAGCAGCGTGCTTTTGCCCGATCCGCTGGGGCCGACGATGATCAGGAACTCGCCTTCGTAAATGCGGATCGTGGCGTCGCGCAACGCGGCGACATCCACCTCGCCCATCCGGTAGACCCGACTGGCGTCCTCGACGCAGAGAATACAGGTCCTGTCGCACATCGCCTCGGTAGGGGATTCCCAACATCAAAATCCGCGCACCCGGACCGATGATTCTGCGCGGGCGAACACACCGAAGCAACGAATTTCCTGGTTGGACGCATCCAAGAGCGGGTTGGCAGGGCCTGTAATACCTCGTGAAACGGGCGGCGCGTTGATGCGTTCGTCCTATTGATTTGTGATATTCAGCCAGTATTATAATTTTCCTAAGATTTATTTAAATACTATCATAAAAATTTGATATATTATAAATATAATAATTATTGCTGGCATCGTTGCGACAGCCCATTTTATCATGAAAGCAACCATAGACCAAAAATGCATCTGAATATCAGTGACTACGACTTGCTGTTCCTGTTCTTCCATATTCGTCTCCTGGAATTGCAGATTCTTCATTAAGCATGGCCTATTAATAGGACGCGGATAACGCGGATATTACGGATGGTCACGGATTGTTATCCTTCGTGTTACATCCTCTCGAAGCCAAAAAGGAAGGGCAAATCCATGAAGGAATGATGCGATCAGGTGGAGCGTATCGGTAGATTCTGATCCGTGATCATCCGTAGAATCCGCGCCATCCGCGTCCCATTATTCCCCACCCGGCTTGGACGCCCGAATCGATTCGACGCGTCGCCGCAGATCGGTCAATCGGTCCGGTTGGCCCGTCTCTTGATATCGCTCGCGCCACCACCCGTCGTGGAAGTGATTGAACTTCGAGTTGGTCCGGAACTGGTCAAGCGCATAGGACTCAGCGGCCGCGACGCCGTCGCTATCCCAGATAAGCTCCGAGCGCGTGGTCCAGATGCGTCGCGGCCCAGCGCGCGTCGCCAGGGTCGAGCGCCATCGTCGCCAACAATTGATTGACGCGCCAGCCATACTCCGCGTTGTGCTGTTGCTCGCCATATGCCACCACCCCTTCCATCAGCGAGACAACCTGTTCGGTGCTCGGACGGTGCTTCTCACGGTAGCCTTCGTAAACGCCGCTGAGATCGATTTTGTCTTTATAGGGGTGACCCATGGCGGCGCGCAGGAGTACGCGTCTCATCTCCGCGTCCACCGCGGCGAGCAGGTCGCCGCGCTCGATCGCCTCGTCGCGCTCCCAGCCGAGCGTCGGCTCATCCTTGTCCGTCGGCGTGGCGGGTTGAACGCTCGGGGCGACATAATCGAGTTTGCGACCTGATTCTTCCTCCCATTGCGCCGCCAGGTTTTGAGCTTGCGCGTTGTTCGGCTCCATGCCGAGCCATTGAAGCAGATACTTCTCGGCCTGGTCGTAAGACTCGGTTTCCAGGTAAGCCTTCACGAGTCCGTTCAGCGAAGCGGTCGCCCCGGGGGCGGCATCGACGGCCGCCACCCAGCGTTCGATGGCCGTGTCGCGATCGCCCGCCCCATACGCAATCCAGCCCAGTCCGTTGAGCGCGGCGGGGTGCTTGGGGTTCAGCGCCAGACACTTATCGAAAGCCTCTTTGCCCTCCTCCGCCTCGCCCTGATTGGAGAGAGACCAACCCAAACCGTTCCACGCCTCCGTGAAGTCCGCGTCATTCTCCAACGCCGCGCGGAACGTCGCCTCCGCTTCCTTCAAATCGCGGTTCTGCCACAGTTTCCAGCCCGCCGATGTCAATGTCGCGGCCGCCTGCGCCCGTTTCTCATCGATCGCCTGGGCGTCTGATGGTTCACTCTTGGCCGCCGCTTCGTCTTCCGGCCCGCCCGAAGCGATACGGTTGACGCCGATCCCGCTCAGCAAGACCGCGCCGGTGAAAACCAGAAAGCCGAACCGGGAGACCCCGCCCAGCCGAGCCGACGCACGAAGTCCATCGTGGTTGAGCAGCGCCGTGATACGCCGGCTGATCTGGCTGCGCGTCGCGAACAGTCCCCCACCCAACGCCAGACGGCGACGGCCCTGGACCTGGACGAGCATGCCGTAGAGCAATTCGGAGTAGTGGGTGGGCTCTTGGGGCGAGTGGACCAAGGCGCGGTCGCAGGCGCGCTCGGCGGCCTCCTTCCAACGCCGCCCCGCCCACCAGGCGACGGGATGGAAAAAGAACAGCGTCCGCGTGATCTGACGCAACGCGTTGGCCCACGGGTCGCGTAGCTTCCAGTGCATCAACCCGTGGCGCAACGCCCAGTTGATTTTCTCCCCATCGCCGCTCTCGAGCAGCCAGGTCGGCATCAGAATGACCGGCCGCAGCACACCGGCCAGGGCCGGCGATTCGAGGTCATCGGTGACCTTCGCCGGCGGAGGATTAGACATCCCGAGCGTGTCGGCCACGGCTTCCAATTGTTGGC
The DNA here is from genome assembly GCA_963580245.1 of Candidatus Sumerlaeia bacterium. Classification (GTDB taxonomy): domain Bacteria; phylum Sumerlaeota; class Sumerlaeia; order MVZB01; family MVZB01; genus CAUZJO01. Next base: position 7,393 of record CAUZJO010000099.1, read on the forward strand.
TCAATGCGCGATCGGGAGCCACCGCGCGCCGAATCAAGCGCTGCATGCGAATCCAATCGAAACTAAGGATGCACAAGAACAACGCCACTCCCACGGTCCAGAGCCGTTGGAACCAATCGATCCACGTAGAGGACACGATCGTTTTCGATTGCGATGGGCCTTGAGACGCCGACATGGTTAGCCGAGTTCTCCCGGCCGCTCCCGGCGTGCGCGCTCCGAGGCTCGAACCGGCTTGCGGCCGGTCAGGCTGAAACGTAACAGGGGCGGCAAACCCCTCAAAGGCCATCGCGCCCGCCGGCGCCGTTCCCTCGGACCGACTCATCGCGGGCGTCGCGTCCAGGCTGATCAGCGGAACGAACGATCCCATCATGAGGCTTGCCAGAGGCTTGAGGAGCATGAGCGCCCAGAGCAAAGCCACCAGACGCGGCCGGCGCATGCACGCCAGGTGGATCAGCACCTAAACCGCCGCCGCCAACGCCGCCAGTTCCAAACTGGCCAACGCCAAACGCTCCACGAGACCAGACCCGACGACCCCAGCCGCCCCGTTACCCGACCATGCCAAGAAGTTCATGAGTCCCTTCCTCTCGTTTTGGTTTCATCGATCAGCTTGCGGATCTGACGCAATTCGTCCTCATCGATCGACTCATCCCTGAGTAGGTACGCGATCGCCTGCGAGGGCGATCCCTTGAACAGGCCGCGAATCATCTGTTTCAGCGAACGCCGGGCGACGGACTCGCGGCTGTGTAGCGGCCTCAGCCGGAACCCCCGCTCGATCGTCGGCACCGGCGCCAGGTAGCCCTTCTTGCGCAGGTTGGCCAGCACCGTGCGGATCGTCGTCGGTGCCAGCGGCGGCGACTTTCCCCGGTTAAATGTCTCGATCACCTCGCGCGAGGCGCACTCCCCCAATTCCCAGACGACGTTCATCACCTCCAGCTCCAGCGGAGATAGATCGGCCTGAGCGGCCGTGGGCCTGCGTGGGGACATATTCACGATCACCTCGAAAGAGAGTATAGCCTAAAACTATATTAATAGTCAATGGCTATTTAACAAATTATTCTGGGTGTTCCGCTCGCCACCTTCCCGCCACTTTTCGCGGCGCCGAGCGATTGGAGTTGACGATTTTGCCCCCATGGACGAAAGTGCCTCTATAATTATAAAATACCTTCTTGGGAGCCGGTCGGTGGGGCGTAGGGCAAAGTCAGAGACGAGCAAGCGGGCGGAGTTGACCCCGCTGGAGCTGCGCGTCATGCAGGTGCTCTGGGAGCGCGGCGATGCGACCGCGGCCGAAATTCGCCAGGCGCTAGTCGTCCAGCCTCCGCTGGCCGGCACGACCGTCCACACCGTACTGGCCAACCTGCGCAAGAAAGGCTACCTGGCGCCGATCCCGACCATCGAACGCGCGCTACGCTTTCGCCCGCGGGTCAGTCGCGAGCAGGTCGCCCGCTCCTCACTCACGCATCTACTAGGCAACTTCTTCGGCGGCTCGCCGCACCGGCTGATGGCCCACCTGATCCGCGAGGAGGAGCTTGACGAGGAGGAACTGGGCGAGATCCGAAAACTGTTGCGAGCACACGGGTCCGTCAAGGGGAAGACATCGTAGACTCCGTTGCCCCTCCTTGGAGTTATGGAAACATGGATCGAGGAGCGGGTTTTTGATGGAACCATCGGCGCGCCCTTGCTACGCTGGGCCACGTTATTCATCAATCCAACATCTGGGTGGTCTGCCATGCGAAGAGGATGCCTGATCGGCGTGATCATGATTTGCCTGATAGGCGAAATCGGGCAGGCGGCTGAACCTAGTCACACCAAGTTTAACGCGAGCGACGGCCTGGAGGTCCACGCGAACCTCTATGTCTCCCACGGCGACGAAGCCCCGTTTATCGTGTTGTTCCATCAGGCCCGCTGGAGTCGGGGTGAATACCGGGAAATCGCGCCCAAACTCCTGGCCCTGGGCTACAATTGCATGGCGGTGGATCAACGGTCGGGCGGCGAGGTCAACGAGGTGCGAAACCTGACCGCCGCTCCCAAAGACCCCACCTATCTCGACGCGCTTCCCGACATGGAGGCCGCCGTCCATCATGCTCGCGAACACTACGCCAAGGGCAAACTGGTTATCTGGGGCAGTTCGTATTCGGCGGCCTTGGCCTTCGTCGTCGCGGCGGAACACGCGGGTCAAGTCGATGGCGTCGTTTCGTTCTCGCCGGGCGAGGATTTTTCGCGTTTTGGCAAGAGCAAAACCTACATCGCCGACGCGGCCAAGTCGGTCGACGCCCCAACGTTCATCTCCTCGGCCAAAACCGAGGTCCCCAAATGGGAGCCCATCTGGAATGCTCTGGCCGCCGCGGAAAAGGAGCGTTACATCCCAAAGATCGAGGGCCGGCACGGCTCACGGGCGTTGTGGGCGCAAATGGAAGGCCACGAGGCCGTGTGGGGCGCACTGACGGCGTTCCTGCGGCGTCATTTCCCTCCACAAGCGACGCCGGAGCCCGCGTAGTCGCCGCCATAGAATTCGTCGCTTTGTTAGCTGCCGAAAGCATGGAGAGCAATGACATGACAATGCTGAAGGATGTCAAAAAATCAGATGATTGGATAATTGAGTGCTTCAAAACTGAGGGAGCAAGACTGGATCATTCCATTTCCAGCTTTGCCCATATTGATAACTTCTTCGACAAGTAATCAAGCAACGGTTAGGTCAAGCCGGGATCTCCTCTTTCCGAATCCCTCGGGTCCATTTGCTTTGCAATTGGTTCATATATTGGAGAGACACTGATTGCCACAGTGGGCGGAAATGGAATGTAACAGAAGATGATGAAGTCGGAATAGAGGTGGAGTTGAATGATGGTACAAAGTGCTGGCCAGTTCAGCGAGTCATGAAAAGGTTCAAGAATGGTAAAGAAGACGCAATTTATTCTTACTGGTGTGCTATTGCCGGTCAGCAACCACCTTCAAATAAGCCGTGGTGGAAAGTGTGGGGCAGCTAACAAGCAGCTTCAGCTGAGCGCGAAACTGTGGCGATTCTGAGCATTTGTGGTAATCTCGTAAGTGCTGGTGGTGATTTGCGCGCCAGCTGAGCCTAACAATGGGCGTTGGAGGCGGGGGGCCAAAAGCTCGTATCCCGTCGATCCATCGAAGAAGCTCCAGGCGCGAAGCGAATCCGATCAATAAACATCCCAGTCCGTGACGGCATTGTTCACTCCCAACCTCAAGTTCCAACGAAGCGGCGAGTCGGCGAATTCAAACTCCTCCTCGATCGGTTCATAAGCCGCATCGACGAAGGAGAACCTAAACCGATACCTCCCCGGCCCCCTCAGCGGGACTTCGTAATGGCCGTCGGCGCGAGTTTCCCAATGTTCATCGTTAGGCCAGGTCAGGTCGAGCAGGTCGATTCGGGTCTCGAGCGGTTGCTGCGTCACCCCGTCCGTGATCCTGCCGTATAACCGCGCATGACCGTCATGGGCCGCCTCCAGCAGGCGTTCCCAACCCGGTCGCATGCCGGGCACGATCACTTCACGCGTCGTCGCATAAAGAGGCTGGTAGCTCTCGGCGCCGATTTCGGCCGTGTACGAGAACACGCCGTGCATCGCATGGGCACTGTCGGTCAATAGGCCATTACTTGGCAAGCCCCCATGATGTCCCGTAAAGCCATACGCCTCGCCGTCCTCGTCCGTGCATAGTCCGGCCACGATCTCTCCGAGCGGCCTCATCGGTTCCGGCTGGGGCCCATCGGCGTTGAGGTCGCCGTAGGGCGATAGAATCAGCGCGCTGTAACTGTGCATGGAAAGGTGATAGGCAGGGCGCAATCGATCGAGCAAGCCCAAAATGGCCTGCGTTTCCGGTTCCGAGGCGGGGGCCGGCCCGCGATAGATTTCCGACGTCGGATGCGGACTGGACCCCGAGTCGTCGCTTCCCCACATGAAAGGGGCGTTGCGATTCAAGTCGACCCCGTCTTGATTGATCTCAAAGAAGCCGTTTCCGTTGTTGTCGCGCGCGTTCTTGCGCCAGGCTAGGTTGATGTCGTCGCTCTTTTTGCGGCCGTCGGGATTCAGACACGGGATGACGTAGATCTCGAGATGATCGACCCATGCGCGATACCGTTGATCCAACGCATACCTCGTCAACAACCGGTGAATGATATCAAGGGCGACTTCGGTCGGTGGGTATTCGCGCGCATGGATATTCGCGTCGAAAACAATCGCGGATTCCTCTTCGTCCAGATCGACGTTGTCCGAGATTTTCAGCGCCCAGATTTGGCGCCCCTCATGGCTCTGGCCGATCCGGATACGTTTGGCCAGCGTCGGGTATTGGTTCTGGAATTGCGCCAATAAAGCGGCCACCTGGTCCGCGCCATGATAGCCGTCGTCGATCACGATCCCGCTGGGAGCACCGTGTGGACCGATTTTGGATACCTGATCCGGACAAACGTCGCGGTAGCCGCGCAGCGGGCCGTGAAGTCGGATATCGACGGATTTCAACCCCATGAGCTTCTCGATCTGGGGTTTCGTCCCGATGAGCAGCGGAGAAGGCGCGCCAGGCAGACACGGTCCTTCTTCAAATACCTCGCCGCCAAACCGCCACGCCATGCGGTCACCGCCGAGAAAGACCCGTTGCGGCGCGGCGGCGGACTGATCGCGAATCGAAACGGAAAAGAGGACCGCCGATCTCTCGGTCGCGCCGATGGGAACCGCCGCGCCACAAATCAGCAAGACGAGAGCGCACGCTTGGGAAGGAGAAAGGAGTTGCCCGCATCGATGACGGCGACCCTCACGCCTCACTATAAAGACACTCCTTGAAATGAAACAGAAGCACCGCGACGGTGAGCAGCGCGAGGCTGACGCCGCAGATCACGCCCAGGCTCAGCCAGACCGAGGCGGGTTCGCCGAGCAATTGGAACAATCTGCGTTCAGCCCCCAGCTTTTCGGGAAGCAGCGAATGAAAATAGTGCGAGCCGGTCCAGTACTTGAGCGTGTGCGGAAGGTAATAAACGCCGGCTTCCCAGATGATGAGCAGAGCGGCGTAAAGGCCCGACTTGAAGATCGAACCCATCACGACCGCGATCGTGCCGTAAAACCCCAGTGCCAGCACGATCACCGCTGATTCCTTGACGAGCCCCATCAGCCGCCCCCCAGTGAAGAGCTCGCGCATGAGGGCCTCCACGCCCGCCCCCGGCAGGATCAACACAAGATAGGTCAGCCACAGACTGGCCACGCAGGTCGCGCCGGCCAGGATAAGATAAGCCGCGAACCGGCTCGTGAGCAGCAGCCAACGCGGCAAGGGCTGCATCAGCAGGTAGTGGAGCGTGCGATCTTCCATTTCCTGACGAGAGACGGCGAACCCGAACAGATTGGCCACGAAGAAGACAATAAAGTGCAGGTAGAGGATGCGCACAAATCCCTGGTAGATCGGAGAATTGTCGCCAAGCGCCTCACCGGCGAAAAGTATGATCAGCGCCAGGGCAATCGGAATGGCGGCCATCCCGAGGTTCACCCACATGAAATTGGAGCGTCTAAGTCGCATGAGCGAGAACGCAAGGACCGCCCATAAGACTCGCAGGCCCCCGGACGACGGTGCATTTTCATGATGATTGTCCATGGTTCCAGCCATAAAGCAGCGTGTCGATTCACTTCAAGATATAAGGTGCCTCAAAAAATTCAGTCCCGGCAGGGACGATTGCTTTCAGCCCGCCACGCAAGTGGCGGGAAATCAAACCGATAACGAATTGGAGTCCCGTAGGGACGACTGCAAACCGGTTTTTTTATGTTCCCTTTAGATCTAATGGTGTTCCCTGCCCGATAGATATTGATAGATCGACTGCACGTTCTCGTCGGCCAGCGTCACCACGTCGACTTCCAGATCGTGCTCCAGGATGATGCGGTTGAGCTTCAGAAAAAAGGCGTCGGGATCGCGGGTCAGCAGCGTCAGCGAGGTCTCGTCGGTCAGGTCCAGGCTGATGACTCCGTCCTCGGCCAGGACCAGCTTCGCCAGCCGGCGCGGCTCGGTGCAGCGCACGTAGACGCGATAGGGATGCTTGCTCAGCATGTCGCGCACGTGCCGCACCTGTCCCTCGGCCACGACGTAACCGTTGCTCATCATCAAGATATGGTCGGTCATCTGTTCGATCTCGTGCAGAATATGGCTGGAGATCAGGAGCGTGCGGCCCTGGCGCGCGTAGTCCTCGAACAGCCGCATCATCTCGCGCCGCCCGACCGGGTCCAGTCCGTTGAACGGCTCATCGAGGATCAGCACCTCGGGTTCGTGGGCCAGCGCCAGCGCGATCTTGATCCGCTGGCGCATCCCTTTGCTGTAGGCGCGGATGCGTTTGTCGCGCTGCTCGCCAAGCGCGACCCGTTCCAGCGTCTTGTCGGCGGTCCGGGTCGCCCACTCCCGGCCTCGGCCATGCAGCGTCAACATCGAGCGGATGAACTCAAGGCCGGTATACTTCTCATAGAAGTTGTCGACCTGTGAACAGTAACCCATCCGCCGGCGTAGCTGAGGGTTATTCCAAACGGGCCGGTCCAATACGCTCACGCGTCCCTGACCGGGCCGGATGACCCCGCTGATGACGTTGAGCAGCGTCGACTTGCCCGAACCGTTGGGGCCGACCAGCCCCGTGATCCCCGCCCGGATGTCGACGCTGACCTTATTCACGCCCAGGATCTCGCCGTACCAACGCGAGACCTCCTCCAGACGAATCGTCGCTTCGCCGCCGCGGGCGTCTTTGGGATCAGCGCCCATGCCGCACGACCTTCTCCAGCCTCCACTTAAAGACCACGGCGCAAAGAGTGAGGTGGGCCGCGATGCTGATCCATATCAAACCGGGATCGATCATCTCACGCCGATGGGCCAAATCGAATTGGTGATAGCCCAGATCAACGAGGGCCGACAACGGCGAGACGGCCCGGACGTTGATATCGCCGAGCTCCGCATAAAGCATCCGCCCGATGATAAGCAGACCAATAATATAGACCACCATGGCCGTCCCGAAGTAACGCGCGTTGCGGATCAAACTGGAGGTCGCCAGGCACAACATCGTGAGGCAGACCGCGATGACCAGGCAATAGGCCGTGATCGAACCGAAGATGGGCGCGCGGTCGTTCCAGAAATAGAGTCTCCACGGCGTGTTCTCCGCGGCGATCGTCCACTGAACCAAGAACAGGAAGCCGGCCTGCGCCCACGTGAGCAGCATGAAGACGGAGAAGAGGACGAAGAACTTGCCGAAAAAGTACTCCCAGCGGCTGATCGGTTTGGAGACGTAGAGCACCAGGGCGCCGTGCCGCATGTCCCCGGCGATCAGGTCGGCGCCCAGGACGAACGCCAGCGCGAAACAGAACGGCAATTGAATATCGATAAAGTTCTTGAAAAAGAAGGCGTTGGCGGGCGGCAAGACATCCGTGGGAAAGCGGAAAGCGACCAGCAGCTCCTGGTTGGCGAGAAGATAAAGATAGCCCAACCGCAAGAGGAGTTGAACGCATCCGAGTGTAAAGAGCCAAATGACCAACCGCCGGCTCACCGCCTCCATGAACGCGAACTTCGGGATCGCCAACCAGCGGCGCAGCGGCCCGCGGCATTTGCCCTCCCAGGCGCGGTAGCTCATGTCATGGACCGGCATCGGCGCGTCCCTCTCTCACCAGCTTGGGCTCCGCGGGCAGCTCGTCTTCGAGCACCTTGAGGAAGATGTCCTCGAGCGTGTCCTTCTTGGCGTAGAAATGCCGGATTTGGACCCCGAGGCGGTCGGCGGCCTCGAAGATCCGGCGCGGCGTCAGGCCATCGGCGAGCGTCACCTCCAGCCCTTCCCGGTCGTCCGCGCGACAACCGCACCCGATCCTGCCCAGCTCGGCCAGGAACCCGTCGAGGTCGCCCTTGACCCGTATTTCGTAAAGGTTCTCCTCGGTCTGCTTCATCGCCTCGATGTTGCCCGACGCAACCACCCGGCCCCGTTTGAGCACCATCACCTCGTGGCAACATGCCTCGATATCGCGCAACAGGTGGGAACTGATGATCACCTTGGAGCCGCTGTTTTGGATCATGTCGCGGATCAGGCCGAGCATCTCGTCGCGCGCCGTCGGGTCCAGGCCGTTGGTCGGCTCGTCGAGAATCAGGATGCGCGGCCCGTGGATCAGCGTCTGCGCCAGCCGCACCTTCTGCTGCATCCCGTAACTGAACCCCTCGATCTTGCGGTAACGGACCTCGCCCAGACCGACGTAAAAGAGGACCTCGTGGGCCCGCTCCATCGCCGCCCGCGGCGCCAGCCCGCACATCTCGCCCATGAAGCGCAAGAACCGCACAACGGTCATCCCCGCCAGGTAACTCTCGTGCTCGGGCATGTAGCCGATCAGCTCGCGGATGCGCTTGCCCTGGCGTTGGATATCCAGCCCCTCGATCCGCGCCGACCCCGATTCGTGCCGCACCAACCCCAACAGCGCGCGGATCAGGGTGCTCTTCCCCGCCCCGTTCGGGCCCAACAACCCCAATGCCTTGCTCTCGAGCGCAATCGATACTTGGTCCAGCACCTTCTGCTTGCCGTAACGGACGGTCAAGTTTTCAAGTTCGAGCAGCAAATTCCCGTGATCCAATCAAGCGGCAACCGGCCCAATGGCCATGAATATGAGTGTCCAAACCATCAGTATAGTTGCAACTCCCCACCAGGTGAAGCGAGAATTAATTTGGAACGGGGCGCGGGGTGCATCTGGGTTCGCCCACCCCAACCAGGGCAAGAGGGCCGAACCCAGCGCGGGCGGAAGCGGGCCTGGATGAGTTCGGAAATCCCAGCCCCCGCAACGGGCGACCGGTGCCGCCGCGGGGATGTCGTCAACGGGCCATTCAGGCGAATCCGGGAGGTGGCCGATGCGTATAGTACGGCAATGGGTTGGGGGGACAATGTCCGACCAAACTTTTCGGTGCCCAGGGCGAGTCTATAGTATAGATAGGGCTGAACAAATGGGAAAAACAGACATCGAGATCATCATAAACAGAGTTGCAACCCATCTCGCGCTCGCCTTTTGCGTTTTTTCGGCTGCCGGTCCGCGCGCCGCGGGACCGCTGAGTTCGCCGGGGACGGGCAATAATAGTGGTTCGGCGGGCCCGGTCTGGCGCTGGAATGAGACGACGGGCAACAATGTGACCCTGGACGGCCTCTCCTCGCTCGAAATACCGGTCACCACTGAATTCAATCAGTACATCGACACGGCCATCTCCGAGCCGCTGAGCGGCAAGTCGCTGGCCTTCGTCGCGATTTTCTCGAAGAGCGGCGGGGGCAACAGCGTCATGGGATTCGCCCGCGACCAAACTTGGGGGCAGGGTGCCGCCCCGACCAAGCAACGCTTCTTCAAGATCATAGGCGTTGATCTGTTCATCGCCCAGGAGTTCATCCCCACCAACACCGACGAGGACACCGGGGTCGATATCGTCCCCGACACCCCCCAGGGCTTGATGATCAAGGTGGCCCCCGATGGCGGCGTGACCTATTTCTATCAGAACGGGGCGGACAAGAACATCCAGAGCGAAGCCTGGCAAGACATCACCCCGGCCTCCAGCCCCGTCGGCAATCTCTCCGGGTTTGATCCCTTGGTCAGCATGATCGGCGTCAACAGCCTCACGGGGGGGATGGGAACGATCCGGGTCGACAAAATCGGGCTGTATGATCTCACGGACGGTGTTTCAGCCATCGTCGAGGATGAATTCGAGGACCGCGCGGGCGACCCCCGGCCGCTGCCAAAGCTCAACAACCTTTTCCCCTTCGGCGGCCGCCAGGGGACCGTCCAAGACGTGCTGATCAAGGGCGAGAACCTGCAAGGTGCCTATGCGATTTGGTTCGGCAAGGGGAGCAAGGTCTTTTCGCTCGATCCCGCCGAGTCGACCCCCGCAGGCGCGAAGATCACGCAGGCCGGCGACGGCTTGCAGGCCGAGATCAAGGGTGATCCCGCCGCGACCCAGATCAACGTGCGACTGGTTATCCCCCCGGACGCCCCGGCGGGCGATCACGCGCTGAGGGCCGTGACGCCCAACGGGCTGAGCAGTGCCGTGTCTTTCTGGGTCTCGCCCAGTCCGGTCATCCGCGAGGCCGATGGGGAGCGTAACACCCCCGCCACGGCCCAGCCGATTCCCGTCCCCTCGGCCGTCAATGGCCAAATCACGGCCGTCGGTCAGTTGGACCACTACGTGCTCGAGGTGGACGAGCCGCGGACGCTGAGGTTCGAGGTGGCCAAGATGAACGGTGCCGGGTTCGACCCGGTGCTGGCGCTTTTCGAGACCAAGGGCAGTTGGCTGGACCCGGATCGCCACAAGCGACTGACGTTCAACGAGGAGGTCGCATACGGGACGTTTCCGCCCAACCGCGTCGTCACGTATGACTTCAGCGAACCGGGGCGGTATCTGATCAATATCGGCTCGATTTTCACCCGTAGCGGGGCCGATTTCTGGTATATGCTCCGGATTTCCCAAACCGAGCCGTTGAGTCCGCTCGCCAGCGGGCTCGAGGCCGCGCAGGCCAAGCTCCAGGGCTTGCAGGCCCGCGCATTCCGGCCAACCAATTTCAAGGTGGTCAGCGCGGCGGAGGCTGCGGCGGCCCAACCCGGCGCGTCCCCCGCCGCCTCGCCCCCCGGCCCGGGCCAGACCGCCGTCATCGAAGAGACGGCACCCGTCCCCCCGGCCCAGACGCTCAACGGCGCCCAGGAGACCGAACCCAACGACGAGCCCGGCACGCACACCCTGGCGTTCACCGTCCCGGCGCTGGTTGAAGGCGTGATCGGCGAGGGAGGGGACATCGACCATTTCCGGTTCACGGCGAGTGCTGGTCAGCAACTGGTTTTCGAGATCGAGACCCCGCGCGCGGCCCCGCCGCTGTTTAATCCGCGCATCGACGTGACCGATGCCGAGGGGAAGGAAATTATCACCAATCTCCAGTTCTCCGGAGCGACAATCACATCCGTCGCCGGCCGCGTGGTTGCGAAATTTGAAACGGCAGGCGAATACCACTTGGCGGTCCGCGACGTCACGAGCGTGCACGGTGGGTCCGAGTATTACTACCGCGTGCTCGTCCGGCCCGAGCTCCCGCA
>CAUZJO010000100.1:0-18327 GCA_963580245.1 Candidatus Sumerlaeia bacterium
CGGCGCGGAGCTTTCGCCGATGTGCCCGAACTGATTCAAACCATTACCGATTATATCGACGCTCATAACAAGGACCCCCGATCCATTACTTGGACCGCCAAGGCCGAGACGATTCTCGAAAAGTCCGCCGCGCCCGCGCCACACTGGATAATCTGCAATCAGCGTGAGACACTACACTAGCATCCTAATGCGCACAATATAAGACCCGCCCGACAATCTCGCGGTTTGGCCGCGCGCCACGGGGGCGACCCAATGAAAAAAACGCGGGACGGAGGACCCGATCCCCTCATCCCGCGTTGTTGGGCGCTTAGCCGGGTCCGATTTAGTCGTACAGGCTCCAGCGCATGACCTCATTGGGCACTGGCCCCATCTCCGGGTTCTCCACGAGCGCGAAGTAGTCGACCAAGAACGGGTCGTCGTTACCGTTATCGTCGGCGGGATTCAGGCCCACCATGTTGGACCCCTCCGCCATGTTGGGGATTCCCGACGGCGTCACGTCGGTCCAGGCCGACGCGCTATAATTCCAGTTCTTCTCGATGCCGTTGGCGTAATAAACCGAGATCACGCCGTCCGTGCCGATCAGGAGCCCGACGCTTTGGGGGACGCCGCGGACCACGTCGGTCCCGGTGTCGATGGCCGGCGTCAAATCATGATTGGCACCCGGTCCGGGATGCACAAGCAAGCTGCCGTCGGGGCCGATGACCGCCAGGCGCAGGGTGTCCCCGCCCGAGTTCTGACCCCAGTCGCCGGATTCGGCCCAACCCATCGTCATGTTGCCCCCCTCGTTGGGCCCGGCCGTAAAGACAACCGTCAAGGCGTATGCAACGCCCGCCACGATGTCGTCACCGGCGCCGCACTGGCGTGAATCGATATACGAACTCCAATTGCCGTCAAACGGCATCTCTAGGTTCGTCACGCCGTCAAAAACATTGTGACAGCAACCGTTGGACTGCCAGACGCAGTCCAACGTGGTCCGGTCCCCGCCGATGGGCGAACTGTCCTCGGTTTCATTGGGCATGTCGCCCGCGGAATTCGTGAAATCATCCTCGATCAAGATGACTTCCTGAGCCTGGCCGCCCGTCGCGGCCACGCTGAACAGCAAGACTGCTAATGCAAAAATTCCTCCCAAAGCGGATCGGTTCATCGTCTCACCTCCAAAAGATATCAGCGTCGGATGGGAAATCCGACGGAGAAAACGTCGCCATGTTCATGAAAACCCGGCCCAACCAAACATGAAAATCGAACATCTGACATTTCCATTAAACCCTGCCGAGTTCGCTTGTCAAGGTTTTACGGCGGCGTCCCCATTGATTCTCCGGAGGTTGTGACTCTTGGCGACGTCTTGGCGATCTTCTCGGTCCACTTTCAACCTGCCAGGTAATCCGGCACCGAAAACCGCTTGACCAGCTGCTCTGTCCTGATGTACGAACTTTACTGAGAAACGGCACGGGGCGGGAACATTGGAGTCTGTAAGCCACATCCATCGATCCGCATGTCCTGATCGTTGCCCCCCGGCATCGCGCTGAGGGGGCTTTTACTTCTTATCGGGCCGGAGATGATGCACCTGGGGGGGGGGCTGACGCATGGCAGTCCTCCGGCCCCTACTCCACCCCCTCCTCACCGTCCAACTCATGAAGAATCTCCACGATGTCGTACTGTTCAAGCACGCCCTCGATGAAGGGGTTGCCTTCCAGCGGTCGGATCGCCAGTCCCGTATTCTTGAGAATCACGCCGAACAACCGCTGAGCCCGGACCGAGTCGATCTTCAACCGCTCGATACGGGCTTTCATCATGATCGCTTGATACCCAACAGGACTAGCACGACCCAGGACGCGTAAAGCGGCCACCTTGCTTTTGAGTCCATGATTCTGCCCCTTCCGGTCGTTGATTCAGGTCCGCACGCATCCGCGCCCCTTCCATCCTTCAGCGGCAGCCGGTGACGACCTTCAAGTCCCTGCTGGGCGGTCCCGTAGGGTAACGTGCACTCCATGAGGGGGGATACTCCCACCAGTGCCGTCTCGTTCAGCTCAGAGCTTGAGCTGGCCCTCTGAGAAAACGGCTGTACTCGCTCAGGATCGAAGATCTCATCTTCACCCGTCCCAGAGTAGGGGTTGGCATTTTCGCCGCTCCTGAGCGTTCTGAGCGCCAAGAGAACTGTCTCCGAGGTCTGCTGGGAATCGTTTGGTGGGGCAACGGCGGACGCGGGGTGACGATTTGCTGGGCGGTTGCGGGGGCGGTGTCGGGGAAGTGGCTATCCCTTCTTTCGAGGCGCCCGCAGCTTCTTCGTGGCGAATTCGATCAACTCTACCCACTGCCCAGCTCGTATCAGGTTAACGGCGTCGACCTCTTCGTGGGAGAGAAGGCCGTCAGGCTTCGAGTGGGATGGAAGGGGCTTGTCTGTTCCGAGGAGCCCCAAACGCTGATCCGGCATCCGACCATGGATGAGTAGGGGTCCAGGGTAGAAAACCGATTCTCGCGGCTCAGGGCGCTTTCTATTGCAGGTTTCTCGTGAATCTGGCGAGGGCTGTGGTAGGCTCGGCGGTGAGGGTACCCATCATGCGCCGTCTCAGGGCCGGTCTCAGCATCACCCGCGCAGCTGTTCTGGTGCTTCTGGCTTGTGCGGCTAGGGTCGCCGTGTGTCAGGGTGAAGGCCGCATTCGACCAACATGCTGAAGCGCCAGATGTGCGAGCTGAAACGACGCACGTGGGTGGTGTCGATCTTTCCGGGCGCGGCGGCTTGTGAGCGACTCTACGGGGTGCTGCTGATCGAGACCGACGAGGCGTGGCTGTGCGAGCCGCGATGCTACGTGACGCTGGAGCGCGACTGAACGGCCCGAGCGGGCGGAGCCGCTCAAAGACGGCCAAGCAAAGGAGGGCTGTGGAAATGCCGCCTTATGGACAAATCCAAAAGCTGATTTGCCCACAAGGCTTGGATAACTCGAAATGAGTTATCCACAGTTCCACAGCCATGATGATGATGGTGAGAATTTGGAGCAGAAGAATTTACAGAAAACAAGTTGCACTACTGATCCTTTTTCAATGGGTTGTCCTTTTGATGTCGTTCCGTTGCGATGCCCAGGTAATCCAGGCGGAAATACCGAATTTTTCACCCGGCAGCGGTACGTTCAGCCAACCTTTCGAACTGACCATCACGGCCGGTTCACCGACCGCCCAGATCCGTTACACCCTGGACGGAGCCAAACCCACCACTCAGTCTCCGCTTTACACCGGGCCGCTGCAAATCGACATGACGACAATGGTCCGCGCGCAAACTTTTGAGACTGGCCTTGAACCAAGTCCGGTAGTCAGCCACGGTTACCTGGCCGTGGCCCCCGATGTGCAGAACTTAAACACCAACATCCCGATGGTCCTGATCAATACACTGGGTGGAACCGTCAATGACTCCATCCTGCAGCCGGCCTTTGCGATCATTCTGGACAGGGCGGAGGACGGCCGGGTGACCACGACGAGCCCCGTGGATTTTGCCGGTCGAGTCGGTGTTAAAATCCGAGGGTCTTCCTCGGCAACGTTTCCCAAGAAAAAATACCGGATTGAAATCTGGGACGAAGATGATGAAGACCGCAACGCTTCGCTGCTCGGAATGCCGCCGGAGTCTGACTGGCAACTGAATATGTCGTACCTCGATAAAACCATGATGCGCGACTCACTCCCCCAATACTGGTACCAAAACATGGATCAGTACAGCGTGCGTAATCGATACGTCGAGGTTTTCATTGACACGGCCGCCACGGGGCAGTCGCTACCCGATGGTGATGGCAATTTCATCCTGGTGGATGACTTTGACGGTCCGCCCACCATTGGTGGCCCCAGCGGTGACTTTTGGGACGGATCCAGGGCCGGTGCTGATAGGGAGGACATCCAATTCGTCAGAGGCGGATCTGTGCCGGGATCAGGCGGCAATGGTGAGTGGGAAACCTGGCCGGCTTGTTGCGCACCGAGCGGCGGCAGCGGCACTGAGGTCAATAAAGATGGGAACGGCAATCTCACAATGCAAATGTTGTTTAACGCCGACCCGAACCTTGGAATATTTCAGAGCTACATCGATGCCCGTAACAACCCCCAAACGACCTACAACAATCACAGCTACACGGTGATGAGCATCCTGACCCTGCCCTCAAATGGAAGCGGCGGCATGTTCTTTGGATTTAGTAACACCATCGGTGGCTACTCGAAAGGAATCAAGATGATCGGCGGCCAAATTTTCTGGACCAACGCAACTCCGGCCAACTGGGCCAGTACCGCTGCCGACACGGATACCGGCGCAATCTATACGCCAGGGACTGAGATTGGCGTGGCTTTCCATATCGAAACGGACGGCAGCGTGACAATCCACACATCCAGTCCGCCCAGCAAGGATGCCTTGACCGGGTGGACGCAGGTCCCGAATAATCCCTCTGCTCCTTATGTTCACGAGAGTGAGCAATTCTCGCTACATACCCTCGCGGCTTCAAATGACCTGGTCAATGACCTGTGTGTGGTGGATTACGTTGCCTGGATTGAGGACGGACCTAAGCCGGGATCACGGACCCCTGCCGGCGGCGGTATATTTATTCATGAGGATGATTTTACAAATCCTGCCGGTGAAATGCCCTTCGGCAACGATGGACAGGGCAGTGCGCTCTCGACAGGTGGTTTCTGGCAGAATTACCAGTTTGCCGATCGACTGCCTAACATCTTCGACGGCGTGACGAACATGGAAATGCCCCGAGCGGGTGATTGGAACCAGTATATCGATACACGCCGGGTTACTGTTAACCTCGAGGTGGGCAAAAGCTACACCTTTCTGGCGATCTTCAGTATGCCGGCCAACACCGGCACCGAATCGCTTGGCTTTGCCTCCGATCCGGCATGGAATAAAGGCAATAACTCGTCCCATCCAACCCATCGTGTCTTCCGGCTGCATGACGGCCGGGTTTATTTCTCCAGCACAACCTTCAGTGACGCCAATAACCTGGATACTGGCATAAACTATATGACCGGCGTCCCCCAGGGACTGCAAATGCGGGTAGACGGATCGGGACAAATTCGTCTCTTCTATCAGGATGGCGGGGAAAAAGATCCCGAGCATCCCGCCTGGATCGAGATCACTCCTGCATCGGACCCGGGCAATCTGCTTCAAATGGGTTTCGGCAACAACATGATCGGAGTCAACAACGTTGGAACGGGGGGCGGTACTTTCGGTCTCGATTACATCACGCTGATCGAACAATCAAGTAGCGGACCAACTGTAATGTCGAAATCAACAAAAGACGGGAATGCAATTTCCATGGGTGATTATCTGGGGGTTTATCACCTGATGGAAAGCTATAAACGCGACCAGAACCGTGTGAACGTGGCCAGGCTGGACAGCACCATGACCACCGAACCGGAGATTAGCGGTGGATACCTGTTCAAGTTTGACCGATTTGATCCTGCCACCGAATTCAACCTGGGTATCGAAGCCGGTACGGTTTCCAGGCTGGTTGTTTCCGATCCACATCTTTCGGAGATGAATAACGAACAGAAAAATTGGCTGATGAATTTCATCACCGAATATGAATCCACATTGAACGGTCAGGATTTCTTTGATCCCGTGAACGGGTATGCACGCTATATTGATGTCGATTCTTTTGTTGATTTCGACATTCTCGCCCAGGTGGTTAAGAATAATGACACCTACCGTTACAGCACCTACCTGTTCAAAGATCGCAACGGTGGACTCACCATGGGTCCTCCCTGGGATCTCGATCACGGCCTGGCCCGAACCATTGCCGGATTGGATGTGGACAATCCGGCAGGATGGTTTCAGTTCGGTCTTTACAACCGCTGGTGGATTCGCCTGCGGCAGGATCCCGATTTTATCCAGCTTTGGACCGATGATTGGGATCGATTTCGGCGTGGTGTTCTTTCCGACGATCATTTAAATCTGAAGATCCAGGAATTCGCCGGCCTGCTTAGCGAAGCGGCCGAGCGTAATTTCATACGCTGGCCGGTGCTCGGGCAGAATCTTTTGAATGAATTGCCAGGTTGGGCATCACGGACAACCTATCAATCAGAAGTTGATTTCATGGCCGATTGGGTCATGCAGCGTGTTGCCTGGATCGACAGCCAGTTCCTGGCAACACCGACAATTGATGTCATCTCTCAACCCTTCAGCCGGGCCGTTACACTCAGCGCGCCGGTGGGCCAGATCTATTACACGCTGGACGGTAGCGACCCGCGCCAATGGGCCGTTAGTGCGGAACCGGGTGGCGGGGGTGGCCCGGCACCCGTTACGCTGGTGGCCGAGTCCGACTCGAAGCGTGTGCTGGTGCCGACCGGCGACATCGGCACGACCTGGCGCAGTGATCCGGCTTTCGATGACGGGAGTTGGCAGGTAGGAACCGGCGGTGTGGGTTACGAGATCGGGACCGGCTATGAAAATTTCATCAACATCGACCTGGAAAGCCAGATGTATACCATCAATGCCAGCTGTTACATTCGGATCCCGTTCACATTTGACCCTGCCGAGCTGGCGGGTCGCGACCACCTGGTACTGCGCGTACGCGTGGATGACGGATTTGTTGCCTATCTCAACGGGTCGCTGGTGGCCGGTATTCGTGCCCCGGCCGTCCCCCAATGGAACTCCACCGCTACGGCTTCGCGCATGACGGACAGCACCAAGCTCATGGATTACAACATCACAGCCTCAATCGGTCAGCTTAACGGCGGGGCCAACCTGCTGGCCATCCAGGGTCTGAACCATATTCCGGAAAGTAGTGACCTGCTGATCTCGGCTGAACTGGTTCTGGCCGACCAGTTCACGGGCGGGAGCATGGGGGGCGGGATTGCTGCCGGGGCAGTCCTTTACAGCGGTCAGCCGTTGATGCTGAATGAGGCGACCGAGATGTTTGCCCGGGCCTACGACGGCAGTCTCTGGAGTGCTCCCGCCCACCAGTTGATCACGTTCGGGATTGCCGGGACCGGTGATCTGATCGTCAGTGAGTTTTTGGCCAATGCCACCGGCGATGATCTGAACCGGGAGTGGCTGGAAGTGTTCAACACCACGACCGATCCAATCGATATCAACGGCTGGATGCTGGCCGACAACGGTGGCGAGGTCCACACCATCGACCACGGGGTTCCACTGGTGGTGCCGGCGAAAGCTCACCTGGTGCTGGGTGCCTCGGCCGATCCGTTGCAAAACGGTGGAACGTCGGTGGCTTATGCCTGGGGCGTGGACGGGTTCACACTGGGCAATGGGGGTGATGAGATTATTCTTCGTCAGGGTACCACCGTAATCGATGCCATCGGCTGGGAGGATTTCACGAGCACCCCGGTGACGGTCATCGATGTGGGTATACCGGCACGGGCCGGGCTGGCATTGGGCATGGGACTGGATTATTGCGAAGGTGCACTAGGCTTCTGGCGTGAACAAAGCACGGTCTACGGAAGTAATGGTGATACCGGTACCCCGGGTGCGACTAATGATGGGGTGGTTGTCTGCGCAGCGGACACGCTTGCGCCGGAACTGGACTGGGCGCGGCTGGCCCGTCGTGATCTGCTGTTGCTGAGTTTCAGTGAACCCCTGGATCTGACCAGCACTGTTCAACCTTCCCATTACGGGCTGGAACCGGCCGATGCCGGGGTGGTGACCGCCGGACTAGTCGACCCGGCCCGGGTGCTGGTGCGGCTGTCGGGGCCGCTGAATTCGGGGACGAACTATTCCCTCGGCGTGACAGGACTGCGGGATTTGGCAGGGAATCCACTGAGCGTACCGGCTGAGGCGATGCTGAATTTCCAGACGCCGACGGTTTCGATCACGGAGGTGATGTATAACAACCGGGGACAGGATCTGGAATGGGTCGAACTTCACAATACCACCGGATCACCGATTGATCTGTCCGGCTGGTATCTGAGCGACGACAATCTCTACCCGGCCACGGGCGAGGGCTGGGTGACCCTGCCGGGGGGGACAATGCTGGATGCGGATCAATACCTTGTCGTCGATCTTTGGTCCCAGGGGGGCTTCGGGCTGTGGCGGATGCCGGCAGGGGTGAGTGTGGTGACAGCACTGGTTGGAGACTCCGGCAGGCTGAGTAATCAGGGGGACAACCTGTCATTGTGGACCAGTGCGGCGGGAGGGTCTCTGATCGACGGTTCGCTGGCCGCCGAGTGGCCCGACCTGAGCCTTGACGGCGAGTCGGTGGCCAAGATCGACGAGCATTTCTCCTGGGGTGACCGGGAAACGGTGAGTTATAATTTCACGCTCACCAGCGAACCAATCGGGTTCGTGACCGGTCTGAACCTCAACAATGAGACGCTGAGCGATTTCGCCACCCCCGGTCGACCGGGGCAGCTGGGAAAAGACACCGCGGTTGCTCCCAACCGCTGGACGCTCTACCCGTGAGTCCACCTTCAGGCTTGTGTTATTCGTGTGCTTTCGGGAAGCGTGCGTAGAGGGTGAAAAAATGCGTCGCGGAGAAAGACGGAAGATGTCTGAGGCGAGGCGGCCGGCGGTTCAGTGGGCTTGAGCCGCATCTAGCGAGCTGATCGCCGCTTGGTAGTTCCAAGGCATCCACGCCGTGGGATTCTGGCGCAATTGAGCGGCGTGCCGCTGCAACTGGACGAGGTAATCGAAAGGGTTGACGCCATTGAGCTGACAGGTGTGGAGCAGACTCATGATTAGAGGAAAAGCCACCAGGCATCTACCCTGGTACCGGTCCTCAAGTTCAATAAATTCAATGCTTTTGTGCTAATTCACATGATGCCACGAAACCGTTATTCCGTCTACGTTCCGGCTTGGTTCCGCCTACGTTCTGGCAACATCCTGGCAACATTGCTTTCCCCCGGTCGGGGCCGACCCTGGCAGGGGGGTTCTTTTGGGCGCGACGTGGGCCGCAGACGACCGCCACGGGCGGAGCGCAAGCCGGACCGATAGTCGATACACCGGCGAACCATCGGACCGTGACGGGGCTGGAATCGCGTTCCATCGCTTGGCCTTGGCCACTCGTTGCCAGGTCCGGTCATCGCCCAGGGCATTCCTCTCCGCAACCCCGTTCACCGCGTGTCGGGGGAGGGATCTGAGGGCCCATACCACCAATGGGACTTAGCCTTTTTTTTACAGCGCTCCCCCAGCCAAAATCTCCACGGGCTTATACTTCTGGACTATGGCGACCGCGACAATTACGTCTGCGAAAATGAAGATGACGAAGGACCTGAGTCCTCCTTTACGACCGTTGCCCCGCCTAGTCCACCAGATAGCCGCTCACCTTGATGGGGACGGCGGCTCCATCGAGTCGTTGACCGAAGATCTCTAACTCCCCGTCGATCAGCGGCGCGACGTCCTCGTCGCCGTACCAGACCACCAGGAACTCATTATCCGTGCTGTTCCAGGCCACGTCGGGCTCGTACGTGTCCGACGCGGCATCCCCACCGGTCCCCATATCACTGATCCGTTCGTCGGGGCCGACCTCCGCTCCCGTCGCGCCTGCGACCACCTGGAAGAAGACCTCGTTTTCCTGATCGACCTGGGGGGCAGTGTCGTCGTCGCCCGACCAGACGACCAGGTAGACGTTATCGGTGGCATTGTACGAAACGCTGGGGAGACGGGCGTCAAAACTGGAGTCTCCGTCCGTCGCTCCCATATCGCTCAGACGCAGGTCTCCGCCGATCTCGGCACCGGCACCGCTGATCCGCTGGCCAAAGATCTCGATTTCGCCATCGATCAATGATCCCGTATTGTCGTCCCCATACCAAACCACGAGGAATTCGTTGTCGGTCGCGTTCCAGGCCACGTCCGGGAAGTAGGCCTTATAGTTCGGATCCCCATCGGTCCCCATGTCGCTGATGCGGAAATCGTTGGTTCCCGTGTCGGTGCCGGCCGCCGTCAGGAGTTGACCGAAAATCTCCTTCTCGTTGTCAACAAGCGGTGCCGTGTCGTCGTCGCCCTCCCAAACCACGAGGAATTCGTTGTCGGTCGCGTTCCAGGCCACTTCCGGCCTGGAAGCATTGAAGGCGTTGTTGCCGTCGGTCGCCCCCATGTTGCTGATGCGGATGTCCGATCCGATCTCCGCCCCCGTCGCCCCGTCAATCAGTTGACCATAAATCTCGTTTTCGTCATTGACCAGCGACCCGGTGTTGTCATCGCCCTGCCAAACCACGAGGAATTCGTTGTCGGTCGCGTTCCAGGCCACGTCCGGGTATGTGGCCTCATAGTTCGGATCCCCATCGGTCCCCATGTCGCTGATGCGGAAATCGTTGGTTCCCGTGTCGGTGCCGGCCGCCGTCAGGAGTTGACCGAAGATTTCGTACTCGCCGTCAACCAACGGCGCCGTGTCGTCGTCACTATACCAAACCACCAGGTATAGATTGTTGGTGGCGTTGTAGGCGACCTCCGGCCTGAGAGCATCGAAGGAGTTGCTGCCGTCGGTCGCCCCCATGTTGCTGATGCGGATGTCCGATCCGATCTCCGCCCCCGTCGCCCCGTCGATCAGTTGACCAAAGACTTCGTGCTCCCCGTCGACCAGCGACCCGGTGTCGTCGTCGCCCCACCAAACCACGAGGTACTCGTTGTCCGTGCTGTTATAGGCAACGCTGGACTTCCAGGCGTCATACGAGACATTCCCGTCGCCGCCCATGTCGCTGATGCGAAAATCGTTGCTTCCGACTTCCGGGTCGATCGTAACGGGATAATCGGCGGCCATCAGATCGGCGGCGCTCACGATGATGCGCGTCCGGGTGGCGGCGACCTCCATCCGCGCCTCCAGCGTGCGGCCCTGGGCGTCGTAGACGGTGACGTCGCCCAGCGCCACCTCGCCTTGCGCATCCCGCCACGTCCATCCCTGGCGCGTGGCGCTGAATTCGCCCGCGCAGGAGACTTCTCCCGCAATGACCAGGTCCGCCGCGAGTCCGAGTGACTCGGGGATGACGAATTGCTGTTCGACGGTGTTCGCCTTGGGGACGTAACGCTCGATAATTCCCCCGCGCGGATAATCAATGGTTCTGTTCGCGGTCTCGCGAGGGTTTATCTCCCCCGTCACGACTCCGGTGACAGGGCCTTCAGTGGTCGCAACCCGTGTCAATGTCCATTGCCACTGGGGGCCATGGCGCGGCGTAAATTGCATCCCGCCGGCGCTGAATCTGGCGCTATGGTTCGGATGGTTCAGTTCAATCGCGTCGTCAAGGCCGATCAGTTCGTTCAAGGCCATCGCTTCGACTTGCCGCGGCTCCAGGTTGAGTGTGTTGGAACTTTGGTGGGAGGCCCCTTGCTCAATGGCGCGAGTGTCTTGCGCCTGAAGCTGGCAGAGCGCCATAACGATCAACGCGACCGTGAGTCTGCCGCTTCCGTTTAACCCAATCATGCGGTAATTCATCTTCGTCTCCCGTTTAGTAATAAACTCGCGGGCATTGTCCGCCCCTGAAGACGGGTTTGTCAACGCTTAACCCGGATGGCCGGGCTCACTCAAAGCCTGGGGGGGAACCGATGCGTTTCCTTCAAGTTGGAAGTATTATTGACCTCGCGGGTGGTTGAGTCAATGAGTTCTTCGAACCGGTTTATTACGACCTCACCGGGGCCTTTCTTCGTCCGCCCTTCGGTGCATGCCGGCGGTGGCGCGGGCTCAGCTCGGCGGGTCGGGTAAAGTTGTTTCAGGGCACCCCACCCCCCTCCGCACGAAAAGGCGGGGGGGGGCGGCCCCGTGGGACTCCTGCCCCTCATAATTTTTAGTTCCGCCGGGGGGTGTCGGATATGGGTGCACGGCGGAAAACGCCGCTACGGGCGGTTCTCGGCGGCTGAGCGGTGGATTCTCGCGCGATTGGAAGCCGGTGGCATCCGTCCGCGCATGCTCAAGAAGCTCCCACAGCAGAAGGTGCCCCTCCTGGGGCAAGGCCTCGGGCCGCGCCTGCCTTGACCCACCGCCCCTCGGCTGATAGGCTCGTTTACATCATCAGGATGGCCATTTTGGCGTCGGTTCCGCGATGCAAAAAACTTTTAGGTCGTTAGCCACGGACACTCATGCACCGCTTCGAAAACTCGTACGAGCGTTGGTGGCAAAAGCCCTTGGTCGTGACTTTGCACGGAATCGTACCCGCTGAGCTTGCGGTGCTATTCTTGGAAACATCTGACGATGAAGAGGGTGTCTGGATCAACTCACGCGGCACAAAGACGGGAGTATCTGACTTGAATTGGGAGGCTGGAAAGGCCAAGACTATTCGAGTCGATTTGCCCGAGGCAGTGTCAAGCTTTCTACGCGAAGCATATGAGTCCAAATGCCTTAAAAAGGAATGTCCAGCTTTGGTGATTTGGAATCGCAAATCATTCGAATTCCGATTCATTGAAGTTAAATGCCCTATTGGGGACCGACCGAGCGAGGAACAGAAGGAATTCATGGCCTATGCGCGAAGTCGGGGGATACCGACGGAGATATCGGAATGGGTGTTCAAAAACGCATCGGAACGCAAGTAGTTGCGGGCTCAAGGGGCGGCATTTGATCCACCCCCGTTCTCGCATATTTTTTTTATTTCAATTCTGGCGGTCGGCATCGGAGCAGGTGGCCTAAACCGCGTCTGGTGGCCTACCTCATGGCATCAGATTGCTCTTTTCTTGCTTGACCCTGACTTTCGATGGGCCATAATCGATCTATGAACGACGTTCCGCCGCCACAAAAAGGCC
Source organism: Candidatus Sumerlaeia bacterium (assembly GCA_963580245.1). GTDB lineage: Bacteria > Sumerlaeota > Sumerlaeia > MVZB01 > MVZB01 > CAUZJO01. The sequence continues at coordinate 12,653 of CAUZJO010000100.1, forward strand.
CCGTCGGCCCCAAGCGGTTAAATTCAACATGGCCTTTGCGGGCGCACCGTAATAACCCTTAAAACGTCCTGATCATTTACATCCCGTGAGTCATAAAACCGCGGTCCCCCGATGATACAAATTCAAGCTGAAAGGTATGTGAAAACTCAACTGTGGAACAACTTCGCGGTTCAACATCAAATCGCCGACGAATGCGTTCCGCTCTTCGATGTTAAGAATGGTCAGGTCACCATCATGCAATACGGTCGAAATGATCGTATTGTGCTCAAGAGATCAGCCGAAATGGATGCTCTAATGCGGTCGCTTGGGGATCGAATGATCCAAGAATTTCGAGACTCACGAGTCGTCCACGATGGCATTCTTTACATGATGCTCAAATGCGACGCCGAATCCGTTGTTCCTCTATATATAGGCAAGGCAGAGATATATGGAAAAGGCGACAAGAATCTGTTCGCGAACATTTCTGATCTCGTTAACGGCACAGATAAATTCGGCCGATGGGGCTACAACTATGCCTATCACATTGGTGATCTGAGTGCGGTCACGCTCGCTGGTCACCCCGAAAACAAAAAGAGCGCCAAATACGAGGCTTGGCGTGATGGCTTGTTCGTTCTGGAAGATGGCAGCGTTCGACCCAAGTTTGATATCATGTTTTGGGCGTGTCTTTGGGGGCCTGATTCACAGAGCATTTGGTACGATTACGGAAAGACGAAATTAGCTTTTGAGGAGTACCTCTTGATAGGCGTCGCCAGTGATGTCTTTCCAGCGGCACTTCTCAACCGTGAGGGTCGCAATAGGTGAACATAATACTGGGTTGCAGCTGACCGATCCGCGCGTCACGCCCTTGCAAAGCAAAGGGCACTCCATGCAGCCGTAGCTGAAAGCGAAGTTGAATAGCGAGATGGGAAGGACTTCGTCAACTCCAGAGATTGCCGTTGCTGGAGTCTGCGAACGCGACGTGGACCTCCTGCTACTGGAAGAGTTCGTTGCTTCACGGGCCTTCCAAAACTGGTTCCTAACCACGGTGACCGAGCAGGGACTGCACGCAAAGCGCCTCGTCCATGCGGCGCGGTCAGCTACGCTATCAAATGGCGAATCGGACCTCGAACTAACCTTCGAGTCCCAAGATGGCAGGGGAAAGCGTCTCCTAATCGAGAACAAAATCTCTGCGGGTCTCCAACCCCGTCAAGCAGAGCGTTACCGAGAGCGGGGGCGTTCCTATGTTCGGCGCGGCGACTGCCAAGAATTCTGTACAGTGCTTATTGCGCCTTCTAAGTATCTTGGAAAGGGTGGGGACAAGAAAGGATTTGATGTGACCTTGTCTTACGAGGCTATCCGTGATCACCTCAAACAATCTGGAGATGAGCGAGCCTTCTATTTGGACTATATGCTCTCGAAGGCCATTGAGAAGGCGACTCATGGGTGGCAACTCGTCGAAGACGAACCCGTCACTCGTTTTTGGCGGAAGTACTGGGAGTTAGCATGTCAGATTGCACCGGAACTGGAACTTCCGGAACCAGCGCCCAAGCCTTCGGGTTCAAGTTTCGTCTACTTTCAACCCAGCGGTCTTCCTGCGCACGTTATCCTGTGCCACAAAGTAGCCTATGGAAATGTTGATTTGCAGTTCGCTGGAATGGGCAAGCGGTTATCAGAGCTCCGACAGGAATTCGGTTCCAAGCTTTCCTCTGAAATGAGTATACTGAAGGCGTCGAAATCAGCGGTAATTCGAGTAAAAGTTCCTCGTATCGATATGACGGAGAAACTAGATGACCTTGAGGGCAGAATAACCGAAGGAATTCGTGTTGCACAGATCGTCCTGGAGTGGTTTCTAGAAACCTCGGCAACTTCTCTTGCAGGTAAGCAAGCCATCAGTGGGTTCAAGAAGGGGGCTCGCTGAGGCTCGCGCCTCATAATCCCAGACGTTGGGCAAGGTAGGAAAGGTGGATTGATAATGCCAAACGGAGGATCAGACTGTTGCGGCACCTGCTGGTTTAATCGAAAGAACCACGGGGAGGCTGGCTACAAGCGCTCGGCACCGACGGCGGTGGGAACATCCTGGCCAATCCGCTGTTTGTGGACGCGGACAACCCTGCCGGGCCGGACGGCATCTGGCTGACCGAGGACGATGGGCTGGCGCTCCAAATGGATTTCCCGTGTATCAACGCGGGGACGACGGACAATGCGCCGGAGAACGACATCCTCGGCCGTCTACGCGACGCCATGCCCGACATCGGCGCTTATGAGTTTCCAGGTGTCGAACCGACGCCAACACCCGCTCCGCCATCCGCGCCAACAATCGCGCTCGCCCTGACGATCATTATCACGGACCCCAGCGCGGTCGATCCGGGCCAGACGGTCTTCTACACCTACCGCTGGACCAGCGACGGCAGCGATGAAGTCACCCACGGTCCGACCGAGGCGCTTCAAGACACCCTGACCGAAACGGACCTGGTGCAGCCGGGCGAAACGTGGACCGTCACCGTCACGCCATCGGCCGGCGGGATAGAAGGCGAGAGCGTCGAGGCCAAGGTTAAAATCCTGAACCCGGAAAGCGGCGTGGCGGTGTGGATTGTGTATCGGTGATCGTGGACATGAGCCGGCGGATATGCGTGGAGCTTTACAAGGCCATCGTGAAACTGCGCCCCGAGTGGCATCACGAGGACGACGACAAGGGGCTGATCAAGGTGGTGATGACCGGCTCGGCGTCGGACCCGCTGGATTGGCAGCCGCACGTCCGCAACAAGGCGCGGCGCGAGGCGATGGCCAAACGGTTCAAGGACGAGAACGACCCGCTCAAGCTGGTGATCGTGCGGGACATGTGGCTGACGGGGTTTGATTGTCCGTGCATGCACTCGATGTACGTGGACAAACCGATGCGGGGGCACGGGCTGATGCAGGCCATCGCGCGGGTCAATCGGGTGTTCAAGGACAAGCCGGGGGGCCTGGTGGTGGATTACCTGGGGCTGGCCGACCAGCTCAAGCGGGCACTGCGGAATTACACCGCAAGCGGCGGGTGGATATCACGGAGTAAAATTGTACCGCCGAGCGTAAATGGTTAGGGGAAGTGGCTCCACTGCCGGGGTCCGGTCCGATAGGCTCTGAGGCTCCCCCGTTTGGGGTAGACTTGTCATCGGGCCGGGATGGTGCCTTGGGGTGGCAGTTTCGAGGGGAACGAATCCTGGAATCCCTGAGCCTCAGAAGCCGACGAATTCCATGGGCCGACGGCACTCCGGTGACAGAGCTCGGATAAAGGTCTTCCGATCCAAGGTGAGGCCCCGAGCCGGGAGGAATAGGCCATCAAGAAATGTTTCCCGAATGTTTCCGGGAACGGGGCCGGAATCGGGCCAGAACGGAGGCGGAACCGGCGAATTTAGATATTGCTTTGACTCTTACTGGGGCCTTGATACCATTGACTTTGTATCCCACGCGCCCTCGTAGCTCAGGGGATAGAGCACCGGATTCCTAATCCGGGTGTCGCAGGTTCAATTCCTGCCGGGGGCGCCATTGATTTTATTGAACTTGGCTCTCTTCGGATTGCTCGATCTCGCCTGACTCACACCCCGAACTCACACCCCTTAGAATGTCTTCAATGCCTATGATTTGAGCGTTGCTACGGGCGTGACAGTAGCGATCCGTGGTGGAAGTTTGGCAGTGCCCTAGGATTGCTTTCAACTGGAATGGATTCGCGTTCACTGCCTCAGCTTGTATCGTTGCAAAGGTGTGGCGGAAGGAATGCGCCGTGAGCTTGTGACCCAACTCATTGTACTTCGGAACGCCGGCTCGCTCCAGAATCCGGTCAAACAAGTGAGCCAAGCTACTATTTGATGGGAACACATGTATGCCCTTGACCCGCTCCATCTGCCGGACCAGCCGGTCCATTACCTCCACCGGAATGCGTATTACCCTTTGCTTGTCCTCCTGACCGGGCTTCATCTTGGCGGTCCGGATCGTCACAGTGCCGTGTTCGACATCCACTTCTCTCTTCAGCAACGCCACATGGTTCGACCGAGTTGATGGGATCACTTCTGCGGGCCGCGCACCGGTCACTAACAACAGCATGAACAGGGCCTCGTGAGTCTCGTCTTGAACGGCGGAAAAGAACCGCCGTAATTCCGGGCCTGCGAAGTGCCGCTGTCGTGTCTTTCTGCCTTGCCTTGACTCAGGCTTGGCCACGTGGAAGCCGTTGTGCCGGAGAAGGCAGAAGATTGATCCGAGGTCCTTGTTGACCGTGCTCGTAGCGCGTTCCCGTAGGCGAAACCGTTGAAAGTCCCCAAGCAGCTCGGTTGTGATCTTCTCCAACTCGATGTCTCGCTTCAACCACTTGAGAAAGATTCTCAAGCTGTCACTGGCGCGTTCGGCAGCGCGAATCCCCACGTCCTGTTCTGCTCGTGCGATCTCAGCGACCATTGCCTGAGAGAATCTGAGCAACTTGCCGCGCCGTTTTCTGTGTAACTCGGCCAAGCCTTCGAGCTCCGGTGTTTTTGCCCGTGCCCGCCGCTTGTCGGTCTCGCCGGTCGAGCGAGTCCAACTCCTGCCGTTCACTTTGGTCTGGTAGTGCCAGACCTTCGAGTTTCGATAACGTCGAAGTGCCATAGTTATTGCCTCCCTCTATTTCAAAGAACTGGGCACGCCAGCGATCTAATGCCTCCGGATCGAACCGCAGAGTTCGGGGTCCGAGCCGGATGCAAGGGATTACACCCTGGCGCGCCAAGCGTTTGAGGGTGGCCTCTCCAATGCCTAGCATCGCCGCTACCGCCGGAACTTTCAAGAGATTTGCCATTTCGTGCTGCTGTTCAACCTCGAACGCCACCTTTTGCGGTGACGAGTCTTACTCCGATCTATCTTGTCGTGAACGAGCCTCGGGTCGGTTCCGAGCTCGAAGAGAAAGTGGTAGCGGTTCGCTGCATAGCTGTGGCCTCCAAATATGTACAACGCACTATCATTTATATGCATGTGCCCCGTCATTTATGGGTGATAAGAACCGACATTTGCTGGGTTCGGCATGCGATAAAACACCATGTTCTGACGGTTCCCGTGTCGCATACTGTTGTTTTCCTCTGGCTATTGGCTCCTTTCTCAAAATAATCCCTTTTAACCATCGCTTCGTATCCGGGTCCGCCGATATAGGTAGCTTGCGAGCAACCCGCAGCATCTCCTTCGCCCACGCCGACCTGTGGTCCGGAGTCATCTCCTCGAACCAAACCGCAGCGTTCTGCGCAGCTGTGACCTCCGTGCTCCACTCGTCGACTTGCATCTCCGCCGGCGTCCAGCCAGCTCCATTCTCGCCCCGCTCCCCAGCATCCCGAGGCGACTCCACGTCCAGCAGCTCCTCCGCAAGGCGTTCCAGCCAACGCCGCGAGCGGCTGGGCAGCTGGTGGTAGGTGTCGCTCTCCTCGACCGCGTCCATCAGTTCTTCAGCGGAGAGGGTACTGGGCGGCCTGGAGGGCGTTTCTCCACCCGTCGTCGTGGTGCCGTCTCCCTCGTTCAATAAATCCATCTCGTTACCTCGCAAGGTCCTGCGTCTCATCACAAGGGGTGCATTACGTCGCCGTTCTGGAGCTGCGACGAAACCCCCACGCGCACAGCTCTGTCATGGGCCTCGTGGTCGCCAGGATGCGGTGACGCTTTCGAAGATCAGGTTTTGTCACCGTCGCATCCGTTTTCACGCTGGCGCA
>CAUZJO010000101.1:0-17773 GCA_963580245.1 Candidatus Sumerlaeia bacterium
TTTTTCATTATCTTTTGTTGCGTCTGGCGAAAATCACGAGTCGAAAACGGATGCCTCTGGTTCACCCGAGTTCAGCTCTGATCGGCTGGGCTGCTTGAGCAGGGCTTTTTCAGGATCGACTATCTAAAGGACCGACTGCCGGCGGGCCAGCGCCCCCGGACCACCGCGCAATTGATCGACGTCACCCCCACGATCCTTGACCTGGTCGGCATCAGCGCGCCGGCCGGGCTCGACGGCGAAAGCCTGGCGCCATCCATGTTTGGGCCCGAGGATTACGCGCCCGACCGCCTTTCGATCGCGAAACTCCATCGAGATTATCTGGACGCTCTTCAGCGCGGCGATTGGAAATTGATTCGCCAGGCCAGGAGCACCAAATCGCAGAAAGAACTCGAATTCGTGCTCTACAACCTCGAGACCGACGCCCGTGAACAATTCGACGGTGGCCCAATGAGCACATTCGAGGCAGGGCGCTGGTGCAACATCTCAACCACTATCTCGTTCGAATCCGGTCCGAGGAGGGCGCGCCGCGGGAATTCGCGGTTGACGAGATGGACGAGTAGACGATCAAGAATCCAAAAAACAAGGTTATCAGGGTTGATCGCCTCCACCGTCTTGGGCGGAGGCCAAAGTGCGCAGGCCAGCAAAGAGCAGCACGGCGAGCAACGAGAGCAGGCGCATGGAGCGGAAGCGCGTGGTGATACTGGAACGGGTCATCATCAGCTTTCTCCTTATTGACAAAGAACGGGTGTGCATCAACACTCCAGCAGCATTCAAGCAGCAAATTGCTTTTTTATCCATGTGAAAACGTCCCTCGGCCGGGGCCTGGGTCGAATGCGCCGCATCCGACCCAACGAAATCGCGAGATCTTGGGCGTCTCAAGGATGCTTATCGGTCAATGGCCAACCGGGCTTGATTCCACGGAGACGGGCCTCTCCGGCGCGCGCGAGGGGTCCTGGCGGAAGGCTGTCAGCCACACGCCATGGATGATGAAATAGAGCAACACGGAGATCCCCAGGATGCACAGCGTTCGCCTGGCGCCCAGATTGGCGGTCTCGGCGTCCGCGGGTTCGGCTCGATCAAAGCCGGGGGTTGCCGAAGCGCCGGCATCATCGCTCATGGCCCGCGCGTCGCGCATCGCCCGGGCGCGGTCCGCAGGCCCATATGAGCGCAATGGGCCTTGATTGAGGAACGTGAAATCGTATTCCATCCGTTTGGCGGGGTCGCTCAGGACCTCGTGGGCGGCGTTGACCTCCCGAAACCGTTCCTCCTTCTTGCGATCGCCGTCGTGGTGGTCGGGATGGTGGCGGCGGGCCAATTCGCGATAGGCCCGCTTGATTTGCTCAAAACCCGCGTCGACCGGCACGCCAAGGGTCTTGTAGTGGTTCTTGGACTTGCTCACGACTCAATTTTAATCGTGCGTTGACAGCGGGGGCAACGGATATGCTCGGCCTGAAGAGCGGGGCTCAGTTGCACCTTATTTCCGCAGCGGCAGGCAAGAGATTCCCACCCCTTGTGCGACTGCGGGCGGTAAACCTGCTCTGCTTCGCCTTCGGGGGCGGTCGGTTCTTCTTTGCCCTCGGCGGCGCGGGCGCGGTTGGCGGCCAGGGTCGTGGCCAGCGAGAGGTCGTGCATGCGCCCGCAACGCGGGCAGGGAATCTGTTTGCGCTTGAGGTCCGGGGGCGGCTTGATGCGGACGCCGCACATGCACTTGAGGAACAACAGGCCGGCCATCCCGTCGACCAGATCGAGTGCCTCGCGCGCCCTCTCGATGGCGTCCTGCTTGGCTTTGGGTTCAGGCGTTGGTTCACGTACCACGACCGATTCGGTCTCCGAGGCCAGCGTGCGCGGACCGAGGCACGGCTTGCCCGCTCCGGTGACGCCACGATAAGCCGACTCATACTCGGCATACCCCGCGCCGCCGGCCATCGAGCGCAGGACCGCGATCCGTTTATCCGTCGGCGGGTGGCTCGAGAACATGCCGGTGACCGACATCTTTTGCAGCGGATTCACGATGAACATCGGCGCCACCATGAGGTTCTTGGCTTTGGATTGGAGTTTGGCGCCCCCCCTGGCGATCTTCTCCAGCGCGCTGGCCAGACCCGCCGGGTAGCGCGTGAGGCGGGCCGCCGAGGCGTCGGCCAGGTATTCACGTTTGCGCGAGCAGGCGAAATAGAGCAGGCGGGCGAAAATTGGAGCCAGGAGGGCCAGGACGAGCGCGAGGATGAGCAGAACGGCCTGGCCCTGTCCCCTGCCTCCCCCCCCGTCCGATGAACGGCGGCGTCCCCCACGCGAGCCTCCGTGAACCATCCCGCGCAGAAAGATTTCCGAGACCAGCGAGATGGAGCCCACCAAGACCGCCGCGGTTGTCATGAATCGAATGTCGAGATTGACGATGTGACCGATCTCATGGGCGACGACGCCTTGGAGTTCATCGCGGCCCAGCCGGCGCATCAGGCCCGAGGTCACCACCACCGAGCCCTTCTCCGGCGTGCGGCCGACGGCGAAGGCGTTGACGGCGTCGCTATCGATGACGAAAACGCGGGGAACCGAAGGCAGGCCGGCCGCCAGCGTCATCTCCTCCACGACGTTCCACAGGCGCGGGGCGTCCTGCTTTTCGATGCGCCGGGCGCCCATGCTCGCCAGGACCATCAAGTCGCCGCGATAGTACGCCGCCACCAACATGATGAGCCAGATCACCGCCGCGACCAGCGCCCCGATCGCCGCGCCCTCTTGGGGCCGGGGCGTCATCGAGCCCCCGACGGCCGCGCCCAAGGCCACCAACAGCAGCGCCATCAGTGCCAGCAAGACGCGGGAGCGGCGCTTATTGGCGGTGATCGCTTCCCACATGGCGTTTAGAACTTAACCTGAGGGGCATCGCGTTGGGCCTTGTCGACCAGCTCGAAGAACTCGGCCTGCTGGAAGTTGAACATGCCCGCGATCACGTTGCTGGGGATGCTCTGGCAGCGGGTATTGTAGAGCATGACCTGCTCGTTGTAGAACTGGCGCGAGAAACCAATCTTGTTCTCGGTCGAGGTCAGCTCTTCCTGCAGCGCCAGGAAGTTCTGGTTGGCTTTGAGGTCGGGGTATTGCTCGACCAGCAGCATCAGCCGCCCCAGCGACCCACCCAGCGCCGATTCGGCCTGGGCCTGTTGTCCAACCCCGCTGGCCGACACCGCCGCCGTGCGCGCCTGGATCACCGCCTCCAGCGTCGACTTCTCGTGGCCGACGTAGCCCTTGACCGTCTCGACCAGGTTGGGGATCAGGTCGTGGCGGCGCTTGAGCTGAACGTCAATTTGCGCCCACCCCTCCTTGACGCGATTGCGCAGGCGCACCAAGCCGTTGTAGGCGCCGACGAACCACATGATCAGAATGACCAGGACCACCAAGAAGACAATCAGGGCAATGAGAGATGGGGCCATTTCAGTTTCCTTTCAGTTGCGATTGGGGATCGCATTGATAGAGATCGCTGAAGAAGCGCGCGACCGCGCCGGCCTCGCCTTCGTGGAAGTTCTGCACCAACCCGCGCAATTCGCCGCGATCAAACCACAGGCCATCACCCAGCGGGCAGCGTTCAAGACTGACCGGCGTCTCGCGGCCGATGCGAACTTGTTCCATCTTGCGCGCGCAGCGCGGGCAACGGCGTCTGGGGTCGGTGGGACCTTTCGCCTGTTCGATCGCCTCGGTCAGGGGGCCGGAATCGACATCGCCCAACTCGCAAATCTGTTCGATCTCGCCGCTATCGAGCCACGTTCCACCGCAACTCAGGCAGCGATCGATCTCGACCCCGTCAAACTCATAAGCGATCATCGGTTCGCCGCATTCTGGACACATCACAAGCCCTCCCGCGCACAAACGGATCCGAATCGCGGTTCATTCCATCACTCGTAAACCATCCCGTAAAGGGCATTGTTCTCGAATTCCTCGTTGGAGAAGACAAACAGATCGCCGAAGGATACGGCGCCGTTGCTGGGATCATAGAACTGCGGCGCGCCCCAGATCGTCGCCGAGTTCGTGTCGGGCCCCGCCGAGAGGACCCCGAATTGCGCCCCCTCGCTACGTTGATGCCAAATTTGGGGGAATCGTGAAGCCCTCGTAGTCAGGATGGCGCGTGACGATCGAGCCAATGCTCCAGCGCGCGAATAGGAGGTCGTTGATGTAAAGGTAGGTCAGGTTCTCCGGTTCATCGCTGACCATCCCCCACAGGGTCTGGACCTCGCCATCGGCAAAAGGATTGGCGGGCAGGGACTCGATGTAGGCATCCGGCGTCGTCAGACTGCTCGGCACGAATCCCCACCAGTGGAGCCTGCCGGGGATGGGCGGATTGGGTTGGGGGAGCGAGCCGTTATCGAGCTGATAGGCCTTGATCGCGGTTTGCAGCCGCCGCAGGTCATTCATCGCCTGGGTCACGTCCTGCTCCAGACCCGTTGGCGATGGCCCGTCGCCATGAACGGCCTTGAGCCCAGTCGCAATCACCGGGACCACAATCAACAACAAGACAAGGGGCCAAGCAGCGCGTCGCATCGCGCCCTACTATAACACCGCTCTCGCCCATTCAAAGCAACAAACCTGGATATCTTTCATTGATGGTCGCATCTCACAAATCCTCGAGATCCACCCTTGACTGATCGCGTATGTTCCCGCATCCGCCGGAATGCCTTAAGCGTTTTCAAGCCTCTTGCCCAGTAGGACCGATCCGCCCGCGGCCACGATCAAGTTAGCGGCGACTCCCCACAATCCCGGATGGATGTCATACAGTCGCGAGTATCCACACACAACCAGCCCCACCGCAATGATCAGACCCACGACCAGACCCGCCAGCGTCGGTCCCGCGCGTAGGCCGCGCCAATGGATGCCCAGGATGAAGCCCGGCGCCAGTTGGACGAGCAGGTCGAACTTGCGATCGAGGAGCCTCATCAACGTGGTCTCGCGAAGGAGAATGGCGAGCAGGACTAGCACGGCCAGCAAGGCCCAGGAGGTGCGCTTGCCCAAACGCGTCAGCTCGGCCTGGCCGGCGCTCGGCTTGATGAACTGGGCGTAGATGTCTTTGGTCAGCATCGAGGAGATGGATAGTAGGGCGGAATCGGCGGTAGACATGATCGCCGCCAACACGCCGGCGAACAGGATCACGACCAGCCAATAGCCGAAGAGCGACCCGGCCTGGATCTGGCGGCAGACGACCATCAACACGCGGTCGCTCGCGGCGCCCTCCAGGCCCGGCACGTGGGCGGCGGCGGTGACGCCGACGATGAGCGCCACAAGCGTCGTCGTCAACGGCAGGAAGGCCATCACGCCCAGACTCAGCCTCAGCGACCGGCCCGAGCGCGCCGCGTAGATGCGTTGGATCGCTTGGGGATACAGCGCTCCACCGATGCCGACTATCAGGATGTAACTGAACCACTCGCGGCAGCGCGCGGCGGGCGGCGGCAGGGCCTTGGCTTTGGCCGCGTCGGCGCCTTGCAGCAAGCCATCTGCATCCAACAGGCGGGCCGTCGACTCGCCAAGAGATCCAAAATGGTCGAACACCAGCCACAGCAACACGAAGAAGCCGGTAAAGAGAATCCCGCCCTGAATGGCGTCGGTCCAGGCGACCGCGCGCAGGCCGCCCATGCTCTCATAGATCCCCATGATCAAGGCCAGAAAGATCACGCCGAAAAGGTAAGCCTTGAACGGGTCCGCACCCGACAGGCCCTCCATCGCGCGACCCAACGCCATTAGCTGCGCGAGTAGATAATTGCTCAACGCAACCACCATCACCAGCGAGGCGATCACGTTGAGCCCGGGCGAGCGGAAGCGGTGGTTCAGGTAATCGGTCGGGGTGATGAATCCCCGAGCGCGGGCCAGGCGATAGAGCTGCGGCGCGAAGAGCAGGTAGAAGACGATGATCGCCGTCATGAAATGCAGCGACATCACCCACGCATAGCCGATCCGGTAGGTCTTGCCGGTGAAGCCCAGCAGCGTATTGCCGCTGTATTGCGTGGCGTAGAGCGTCAAGACCAGGACCAGGAACCCAAACCCGCGTCCGGCCAGGTAGAAGTCTCTGAGAGAGTCCTCGGCGCGCGCGCGATAACCAATCCAGCCCAGCACGAGCAACGACGCCACGTAGAGCCCAATCACGACCCAGGCACCCGGCCCAAACGGCAGCAACCCCTCGTTCACGGGCGGTCCTCGTTCTCACTGGATTCGTCCTCGGCCTGCCAGGCGTTGCGCAAGAGCCAGGCGGTCAACACCGAAGCCGCCGCCGAAGCCGCGACGGCCACCGCGACCCAAACCGGCAACCCCAGCACCATCGCCTGGTCGCCCTGGGGCCAGTACCACGGGACGCCGATGGCCATCAGCGCACCGTATGCCGCCAAAACCGGCCATCTCACACGCGAGCGGGGCGGTTCTTCCGGTGATTCGATCATGATTGGTTGGGGTCGGCCGCCGGGGTCAATCCAAAGAGGCTGTGCCCGCGGGCGCGATCATGACGTATATGCAAAGGGTCGTCGCTCAACCCAGCACCCCGCCCATATCGGTCGAGGCGACCTTGCCGATCACGTAGCGATGGAGCGCGTGGACATCGCGGGCGAAGTGTTTGGCCTCGTCTTCGGTGACCTTCTTCTCGCGGACCAGATGGGCCAGAGCCAGGTCCAGGGTCTGCATCCCGTCGCGGCCGGTCTTCATCAGGGTGATGATGTCATCGAGGCGGTGCTTTTCGATCAGTTTGACGACCTCCGCGGTCACGATCATGATCTCGAGGGCCGCGATGCGTCCCTTGCCGGCGGCGCACCGGACCAGTTCCTGGGTGATGATCACCTTGAGGTTGGCGGCCAGTTGCTCGAGGAGCACCGGGTGTTCGGACTCGGGGAACGTGCCCAGGATGCGCTCCATCGTTTTGACGGCGCTGCTGGTGTGCAGCGTGCTCAGGACGAGCTGGCCGGTCTCGGCGGCCTGAATCGCCGTGCGCATGGTTTCAAGGTCGCGCATCTCTCCGACCAGGATCACGTCGGGGTCCTGGCGCAGGGCCTGCACCAGCCCCGAGTTGAAACTCATCACATCGTCGCCGACCTCACGCTGGTTGATGACCGAGTTTTTGTTACGGTAGACGTACTCGATAGGGTCTTCGATCGTGATGATCGAGACCTTGCGCTGGGAGTTGATACGATCGATGAGCGCGGCCAAGGTGGTCGATTTACCGCACCCGGTCGGCCCCGTCAGCAGGACCATCCCGCGGTGCAGCTCGGTAAAAGTCTCCAGGATCGGAGGCAGTTCGAGATCCTCGATATTCGGGACCTCAAGCGAGATCAGTCGCAGGACCACGGTCAGCTTGTGCCGCTCGTAGAAAGCGACCACTCGCGAGCGCACCACGTCCCGGTACTGATAGGCGAAATCGGCGCCGCGTTTCTCCTCGAACCGGGTCCGGAGCCGTTCGGGCATGATGGCGCGGATGATTTCGAGCATGTCGGCATGGTTGAGGTGGGGAAAATCGACGGGCCGCAACACCTCATCCACGCGAATATAGGGCGGGGCGTCTTCCATCAGGTGGATATCGGAGGCCCTGTATTGAACCGCCCCTTCGACCAGCTTTTCGATCAGCGCCGCGCCGCTCTCATGCGCGATAAAGCCGCCGCCTTTGTCCCCGCTCTCAGTCGTCTTGGTTTCCATGCTACACCGTCTAACCTTCAGTCATTGGTTTCGGTAAGTTCGGCCGATACGAACCCGCCCGCGCGTTGTTCCGAACCATCGATTGGGAAGACATTTGAATCTTGGCGCTCGCCTCCCATTGCCCCTGGATCTATCTATCGCTCACGGCTCCTTGTCCTGCGTGTCGATATCGAGCGGGGCGTGCAGGTGCTCTTCGGAATGCGGCGTCGTGAAGACGCGGTAAAAGCAGTAAAAGGTCAGGCATGAGACGAAGCCCACGCTGAGCACAAGTAAAATCCAGCCACCCGTCGTCATCGATCGCGCCCTCCCTAATCTATTCCATAACGCCCATCCATCGGCTTGTAAGCCGGATTCTCTCCAAAGCGCCTCTAAGAATGCAGTCCCGGTAGGGACGATTGCTTTCAGCCCGCCACGCAAGTGGCGGGAAATCAAACCGAAAACGAATTAGAGTCCCGTAGGGCCGACTGCAAACCGGATTCTTAGAGGCTCCCTCCAATCGCAATTCAGCCCGGTTCACCCCGATTCACTCTGGTGGGTGTTCGTGCCCCGCCCCGAGAGGTAAACGAGAAGCGTGAACAACAACATCACCACCAAGATAAAGCAGATCACAAACAGGACCGCATCCCCATCCTTCGGCGCCAACTTCTTGATCTCCCCAATCTTATCTGGAAGTTTTTGCCAAACCCAGACCGCGAAGATCGCTAGGAGATACACCGGCGATATATATTTTACCACGAACCAAAAGATGCGCGGAATCCGTATTTCGGCCCCCTTTTCCAATTCCTCCCGCGCCCGATCAACTCCAAAGACCCAGCCGAAGATGATCACCTGGATCGTGGCCAATACGAAGATCAAGAGTGTCCCCACCCAAAAGTCCATCGTATCGAGCGCAATTAAGTCCTTTGACAAGTAAACCACGATTAAGCAGCCGACCGCCACAATGAAACCCAAGATCGCCACCGACGCCCGCCGCCCGATATCGAATGCTTCCTCGAGGAACGCAATCGCCGGTTGCAACATGCTCAGCGAGCTGGTCACGGCGGCCAAAAACAGCATGAAGAACCACAGGGCACCGAAGAAATTGCCGATCGGCATCCGCGAGAAGACGGCCGGCAGCGCGTTGAAACCCACGGCGAACGTCGACTTGATGACATCGGGCGTCAGCAGGGCCGGCCCCAGAAAGATGAAGGCGACGGGGATGGTGATCAACCCGCCCAAACAGACCTCGCAGAACTCATTGGTCGAGCCGGCCGTCAGGCCCGACAACGCCACGTCGTCGTTGCGGCGCAGGTAGCTCGCGTAATTAAGGATGATGCCGAAACCGATCGAGAGACTGAAAAAGATCTGGCCCGCCGCGGCCAGCCAGACGTCTGCGTTGCGCAGTTCGGTCCAGATGCTTCCACCCTCGGGAACTTTCGGGTTCCACATGAATCCCAATGCCTCGCCGATATTAGGCAGCGTCAACACGCGCACCAGAATAATCACCGCGCAGATGATGAGAAACGGCATCGCGAACTTGCAAAACGTCTCGATGCCCTTGGAGATGCCCCGAAAGATCAGGTAGAAATTGAACACGAAGACGATGGCGAGGATCAGAATCATGCGGCCGCTGGGGAAGCCCATCTCCCCCGCGCCGACCAGATCGGAGAAGTGGTTGGCGTAAGCCGCCATCTCGCCCCCTTCAGGGGCCGTGTTGGCGACCTCCCGCATCGCCCCGCGCGCGTAGTCAATGGCATAGGCCAGGCACCACGATTCGATGTAGACGTAATACATGTAAATGACAACGGGGATGACCAGCGCCAGGACGCCGAAGTATTTGCTGTGGGGCCGGCGCCAGACGACGCTGAAGATACCTGGGGCGGAGTTGCGGCCGTGGGTGCCGCCGTAACGCCCCAACGTCCACTCGACCCAGATCAGCGGAATGCCGATCAGCAGCAGCGAGATGAAGTACGGGATCATGAAAATCCCGCCGCCGTTAAGCGCGGCCTGACCGGGGAAGCGCAGGAAGTTGCCCAGACCCACGGCCGAACCGGCCACCGCCAGGATCACGCCGATCTTCGAACCCCAATTCTCGCGATTTTTCGCCATCGTCGATCACGCCGGAGGTTATCAGAGTGGAACAAGCGACACGGAAGGCGACGCCGACAGCGATAGAGTGCGCGTCGAGGGGGGTATTATCAAGCGCAATTCACGCCCGGCGGGGACGGACGCGTGCGATTCGGAACTGCGATTGTGAAGGGTGACGGGTTGGGAGTTGTAGACCGCCGAGGACCTTCTGATCGGCTCTCGGCTCCCGTCCTCGTCTCTCGTCCCTCGGATTTTTCGCGGATCGATCGGGGCTTCCCACGTCGATAATCTCTTGTTCGACTGATCGAGGACGAGGGACGAGGATGAGAGCCGAGAGCCGATTATCAATGAAGACGGGAACCCTTCATCGGCGCGGGGATTAGTTCCCAAGACTGAATCATTGCCAGGACTGGCCGTCCCGGCGACCCCCTTCAATCCTCATCTTTCAGCACCAGGATGCCTTTGAGCCAGGTGAGGGGGATAGGGCCGAAATGGCGGCTGTCCATACTGCCCATCCGATTGTCGCCCACCAGGAAAAACTCGTCGGCCTGGAGAAACCACGCGTTGTCGGGCGTGGAGCGGTCCGGATAGTCTCCCTGGGGTGGATCGCTGCGCGCGCCATCAACGTAGAGGTAACCGCCGCGCGTTTCCACGCGGGCCGGACCGCGCACGACCGCGCGTTTGATCAATAGCGTTTTGGGAGCCTCGGGCCGGGAGAAAACAACGATGTCGTCCACCAGATATTGCTTGGGCTGAACCACCAGCAGTTTGTCGCCCTCGTTGAGCGTGGGCGCCATCGAATTCGAGATGACTTCAAACCTACGGATCTGGCCGGTCATGACCTCGTAGAGTAAGGTCAAGACAAATGCCAGAACACCCACGCCGATCACCGTGCGCCAGACCGGGATCCGGCGACGGGGCAAGGGGGCATGGGCACTCATTTGAATTGAAGGCATGGGTCTGTGGAGCGGGGGGGATCCGGACCGCAGTGGGATATCTGGAGCCGGACCCAATATGGAAGTCTGGTCCGCGGCCACCTTTTGGTCAATGGTGGTTAACACATTCCGTTATAACTTACGAGTGCGCTGAAATTCCTGGAGCATGGTAACGGCGCGCCGAATACGCCGGATACAGTCGTCGTATGCGCCGCGTTTGAGATCGTCTCGCGCCACCTGTAAATAAAACCCGGCGTGTTTGCCCGCTTCGGGAATCGAGCAGATGCCCGCGCGGATGGTGAGCCGCGGACGCCGGCCGTGATCCTTGACCAGCCGCCGTGTGGTGACGCGAATCTCCTTAAGTTCGGTCGGCAGCGAGAGGAAACAAACCTCGCGCCGAGGCTGGCGGGCCGGCAGATAAATCTTCCGGTTGAATTCCATCTTGGTCTTATTGACGTCGATGACGGCCAGGTAGGTCACCTCGACATCGCTGTTGTTGACCCTCAAGTCAATCGCGGTGACGGCGGGAATGGGCTTTTGCAACGTGATCACTAGTTCCCGGCCATCCGCATCCGGGATCTTCCTGCTCGAAACGTTCTTCCACCGATAGTGCGGCAACGTCGGGTGGGCGCGGTCCACGCGCCGGACGTATTGGATGATCGATTGGAGCATCTGGTCCAGGTGGCGGACCTTGCGCTCGCTCGGCTCCCGCTCGGCCGCCCCCTCGAGATCGCGTCTCACCTGGCCCAGCATCAGGCGCGATTCATAGATCGACAACGGTGGGATGATATTGGGCAGCGGGGGCGGCGGCTGTCGATCGCCCTCGGCGGTCTCGGGCGGCTGGCTCAGTTCGATCTCGCGGGGGGTCGGCGAGGGCTGGGGGGACTCGGATTGGGCCGCGGCCTGGTGAGGCGCCGACATGGCCGCCCAGACCATCAGTGCCATGCCCAACCAAACGAGACAGGCCGCGGGGCGAACCCGGACGCGCCTGCGCGCCTGTAGCGCACCCGCGCGGAGGCCGCGGGCGCGACTTAGAATGATACGGGCGACCCGCCGCGATTTTGGATAGGCACTCACGCTTGCTCGAACCTGGAACGGAAAACGGAAGAACCGGTCCCGATCGCCGAAGGATTCACAATCTATTGAGACACCGCCCCGCCCGCAATGGTTTGCCTGAAGGCGCGGATTAATGGGACGACTCAGAGTGCGATGAGGAGGCGGGGGGCCTTAGCCGCCGCGCAGATCGAGCGGCTGGACGATGACCTCCGTCCCGTGCAGGACTTGCTCGGCCACCTCGAGGTCGCTGCCCAGCAGCGACAGCCCGCCGCGGGTCACGTCGGTGCAGCGGCGGCCCGAACTGAATGGATCGGCGCATTCGAACAAGAACCGCGTCCTTCCCGCGTCGCGCTTCATCCGATAGACGAGCCGCGCCACCGTCCCCGAAGGGTAAGGATAGGGCGCGGTCATCGACCCCATGCGATAATCAATCGTGCCTTCAACGGGATTGACCTCGTTGAGGCCGTGATAGTCAAACGGGAAGTCCTTGTGAAAGTCCCCGTCGAAGAGGTTCAGGCCTTGCGAGATATAGTTGTCCGCGTCGGCGTCCAGCATCTTGATGGCACTGGGGTCGTAGCGGATGCGAATCCGCAGCTCGTCGAACAATTCGCGGTTGGGGTTGATCAGGACCACGTCGGCGGTCGAAACCTGATCGGTCCCCACCGACGATTCGCGCGCCACGATCGCCAGCCGGATGCGCCGATCCTCATCGAATTCGGTGATGTCCATCGTGTCGCGCATGTCGCTGACCAAGCGCATGCCGACTTCGCCTTCTTGTTGCGCGCCGACTCGCACGAGCATGCTCACTCGCGAATGGTTGCCCAGGTTGGTGCGCTGGATCAGGTTACTTCCGCCCGAAAGAACCTCGACGGCCTGCCCTTCGGGCGCGCGGAATTCGAGGTGCGTCTCGAGGGCCGGCGTGAGGGCCCGCCAGTGGAGAACCACCAGGTCGCTCACCGTCTCGTCCCGCGCGTTGGGCAGGTCGCCTCGGATCTGCAAATGACCCCTTTGCGGCCAACGCTGGACCTGTGCCCCCGCCGGATCGTTGATCCCCAGGGGCCCCAGATCGACCCAGTCCGGTTCCAGCACGTCGGGGTCATACTGGACCCACAGATTGACGCCATTGACCGGCGCCCGTTCGTGGTTGTACATCACCAACTTGGTGCTGAAAAGGTCCCCTTTCTTGACGTGAAGGTGGGTAGGGAAGAAATAGACGGTGTTCTCGCGGATTTCGCGATTGAACTTGATCGCGGGCAGGGCAATACCCTTGCTCGCCTTCCTGCCTCCGCCGCCCTTGGAGGCCTGTCGCCGCACCACGGTGGACTTGCCCTGGGCGCGCGCGCGGGCCGGGGCGCCGGCCACGCTGCCGGCCTCGTCAACCTTCGCGTCGCGGTCCCCTCGGCGGCCGCGCCGATCGTGACGGCTACTACTCCTGGAGCGACGCCCGTCACGCTCGTCGCGGTCGCGGCGGCCTCGGCGATCACGACTGTCACCACCGTAGCGGTCGTTGGAGCCGCCGCGCCTCAAGCGGTCATTGCGTCCGAAGCGGTTGCTCTGGCCAGAGCGACCGGTCTGACCAAATCCTCGACTAGATTGTTGGTTGAAGGAATTGAATCCGCCGTTCCTGTTGTAGTTCTGGGAGTAAGGCTGGTTATATCTCTGATTGTAGCCCGGATTGTAGCCGGGGTTATAGCCCCTATTAGGGATCGGCTGTTGATTTTGGTTCGGCGGCGGGGTGACCGGCGTCGTTTGGGTCTGCCCCCAAGCGGGCGGCAGGGGCCAACCCGCCAGGACGACGAGCGCGAGGCAACTCAGGACTTTGGGTGTTCGACGGAGCATCAACAGGTTTCGGTCTTCAGGATGGTTCGGCGGGCCGCTCGGATCGTGATACAACGGCCTCGCCACCGTGAATATCCAACGCCAAGAATACCACAAACTCACTTTCCCAGATAGTGGCAACCTCGGCTCGTGTGATTCTGTTGGGCGGCGTAAAGCACCGCCAGCGCGGTCTGCACTCCATTGCGCAAACCGATCAGACCATCGTCGATCTTCGTCCTTTCGTAGAAATCTTCCACCTCTTCTCGTAGTTCCTGCAGGATATGTCGCGCGCGTTTGAGTCGTTTTTGGGTTCTGGCCAGTCCAACATAGTTCCACATGGTATAATTAATCGTCAGCCAATCTTGCAAGATTAATGCCGGATCGGCGGATTCAGACTCGTCCACCCATGGGTCGATCGGTGGCATTTCGTCCGCTCCGGCCTGCCGGCCCATGTCCTCCGCGATCGCCTGGGCCGCGCGGTGGCCGAAGACCAACCCCTCCAGCAGCGAGGTTGATGCCAACCGGTTGGCCCCATGGACACCCGTGCAGGCGACCTCCCCCACGGCCCAAAGCCGGTCGATGGTCGTACGGCCCAGCAGGTCGGTGGCCACCCCGCCGCAGCAATAATGGGCCGCGGGGACAACGGGAATCGGCTGGCGAGTAATGTCGATGTCCACTTTCTCGCATTCGCCATGGATGGTCGGAAACCGCTCGCGAATCCAATTGGCATCCTTGTGGGTCAGGTCCAGATAGACGCAGGGGGAATCGCTGGCCAGCAATTCCTCGTGGATGGCGCGGGCCACGACGTCGCGCGGGGCCAGCGAGCCCTGGGGATGATGGCGTTGCATGAACTCCTCGCCATTCGCCAACACCAATCGACCGCCCTCCCCCCGCACGCTCTCGGAGATGAGGAACCGGCGGGCTAAGCGGTGATAGAGGGCGGTGGGGTGGAACTGGATGTATTCGAGGTTGTTGAGGCGCGCGCCGGCGCGGTAGGCCATGGCGATGCCGTCGCCGCGGGCTCCGCCGGGATTGGTCGAATGCAGGTAAATCGCCCCGAGCCCGCCCGTGGCGAGCACCGTATGACGCGCCAAAATGGTCTCGACCCGCCCCGAGGCCTGATCGAGCACGTAGGCCCCCAAGCATTTTTGCGGCTTATATATGTCGAGCGGATCGCGCGAATGATGCGAGAGGGTCAGCAGGTCGATCGCCGACCAGCTCCGACGCATGGTGATGCGCGGCTCGGCGGCGGTCGCCTCGTAAAGTGCCTCCTGGATGCCCCAGCCGATCCGGTCTTCGCAATGGATAATCCGCGGCACCGAATGGGCCGCCTCATGGGTGACGTCCAGCTCCCCGTCGGCCGCGCGGTCGAAGGGGACCCCAAGTTGGTCGATCAGGATCGCCTTGACCAGCCGCGGGCCTTCCTCGGCCAGAATCCGGGCGGCCTCGGGAAGCGAGATGCCCGCTCCCGCCGCCTGGATGTCCTTGACGAGCAATTCGGGGCGGTCGCCGGGGCCGGTGTAGACGATCCCCCCCTGCGCCCAACGGGTATTGGTCTGGTCCAGGTCGTCGCTCTGATGCAGCAGGCAGACCTCGGCGCCCCCGCGCGCCGCCGTCAACGCCGTCACTGCCCCCGCGATCCCCGTGCCGATGACCAGTACGTCAACTTTGATCATCGATTGGCTTCCTGAAAAGCGCCATGATCGGTCTTTCAACGCAATCCAGACCGTTGTCCCCGATCAAGATGGAAACGCCCAAATCAGCTTCGGGACACTGCTCGTCTGTTTTATCCCGGTGTAGCATCGAAGAAAAAATCGCGGCTCCCAAATCGTTTAGAACTCTGATTCAATCAAAGTTGGAAGGGCCTAAACAATACTCCACTGGGCGTCTTTGGCAAGGATTTCCACTCATGCTCCGGCTTGCGCCGATCGCTCGCTTCGTTGACGGCTCGATCCCATCGAGGCGAGTCGATGCGAACTCCCGGACGATTACGCTATTCGACGATTGCGCTATTCCATGATGGACCATCGCTCGACCGCATTGGGCGGGGCTTGCAATGCACCGTAGACTCCCCAACCCGATCCGTCTTGCTCCTCGCTCTGCCAAACGACAACCCAGCGGTCGCCCGCGGCATTCATCGCAATGGCGCAGCCCGATTGGTCGCCGTCGGTAAACTCATTGAGGCGAGTGGCCCAGCCCGCCGATTTGCCGCAGGCGTCGTAGGGGACGGTGAGCACGTCGTTTTGAGCGTCGGATTCGATGACCAGCGCAACCCGAAAGTGGCCGCTCGTGTCCATCGCGACGCTCGGACCCAGTTGTCGGCCCGTCAGTTTGGTGGGAACGTCGAACGGCTCACCGCAACGCGTCCCATCCGGCCTCAGCCACCGACCGTGGACTTCGACGTCTTCCTCGCCGTACTCCAAACCGCTGTACCACACGGCGACGTGTTCGCCCGCGTCGTTCATGGTCAGGTCAAGCACGGCGAGGAGCGGACACGTGGCGGCCGCCATCTGGATCGGACCGGGTGACTGGCCTCCCTGCTCGAAACGACGCAGACCGACGAACTCCCACTTACTGAACCTCTCGGCCCAAATGACGACGAAATCCCCGGCGCGGTCGATCCCCACGGCCGGCCGCATCGTCAGCGTCCCGTCGGTGACTTGCTGCTCGGGCCCGGCCGCGGCGTCGGATCCATCGAATACGCGGCAGAAGATGTTGGTGATCACAGCATCGCTGGGCAGGCGAAACTGGCCGCGCCATGCGATGACGTAGCACCCGGCGTCGTTGACGGCCACGTGCGGGTCGGTCTGGTCGCGCAGCGTCGTGACGTTGACGGGGTACGCGTCGGTCACGGGTCGGCCTGCGGCGTCGTAATTGCGCGCGAAAATCCCCTTTCCCGAATCGTCCCTTCCCTCCCAAACGACGATGAACTCCCCCGTGGGGCGGATCGCCACGGCCGGAAGCGTCGCGTTGTCCTGGATGTTGATTCTGAACTCCGCGCTCGACGGGCGGCCGAACCGGTCGAAACGCCGACCGATGATCGAGTTGTTGCGCCCTCCCTGACCCGCGCTCTGCCACGCGACGACGAAGTTGCCTTGCGCGTCCATCGCCACGTCGGGGGCGAATTGGTCGCCCGCAGCGTGGAGGTTGACTGGGAATTCAGCGGCGGTCGAGCCCACCAAGAGGCGCAAGAGCAACCAACCCGCAAATAGACCCCTTCGCGACACAAGAAACTCGATATGTAGTTTCATACACAACCGATTTCCAGAGAGCGGGTCGTCCCTCGGTTCGAGTCGCCGTTCAAAAGCACTCCCCAACAGGATAGCACACGGAGGATCAACTGGCCGAAAAACTCGGTGAAATCTCGATTTTTCACTTTCGTTTTCGTTTTTTCTTCACTAGGCTGGTCGCCGGGTTGTTACCCAAGGGGGAATGACATGCACGAGGTTACTGTTTTCTGCGGCGAGCGGGCCATTCCCGCCGCGCTGGAAGAGGATTGGCGCGACCGAGTGCCCGGCGGCTGGACGCCGCTACAGGCCCAGGGAGCCTGGGGTCCGATCCGTTCGGGCGCCCAGATGCGCACCTGGGCCACGTCGGCCTCCACCACCGCCTGCTGATAGGCGAACTCACAGGGGACCGAATAGTCGTTGCGATCGAAACGCACCAAACACAGCGAACTGACCAACCAACTATCTTTCCTGCCCAGCGGCGCCGGGCACTTGGGCAGCGCCAGCAACGCCGGCCGCTCCACCTCCAGACGTTGGCCGACCGTTTGCTCGTGGCCTTGCGCAACATGGTCCCAGTGACGGCGGCAAGCCGCGGCCATCCGCTCGTTGAACTCGCCCCAATGCGAAAATCGGGGCAGCGGCACGACAGGAGACGGCCTCGATCTATTCGATACCAGCGACCCCTCTGACATACATCTGATAGATAAGATAACTGTACCCCGAGCTAAGCAGGTGCAAGTCCAGGGTGATCTTCTCTATTTTTCTCTTACCCAGGAATCCCACACCACTATTAACATATATGACCCCATATTTCCCATTTGAGAAATAGAAAGTCATGGTATAATTTTTCAAATGGCCGATGAATAAAGGCTGAAGTCGATGTTCGAGCAGCAAAAGTGGAGAGATCTGATGGGTGAGAGCAAAAAAAGGCCTTGCGGGTCCAGTTTGACCCCAGTGTGAAGATGGAATTCCACGGCGAAAGCTGACCAGTGATGGTGGCCTGATTGTTTACCGAGAGCTGGATGA
>CAUZJO010000102.1:0-17591 GCA_963580245.1 Candidatus Sumerlaeia bacterium
GACAGCCGCGGCATGACGGATGGTACCAATCCGTTCAGCTCGGCGACCGATTTCCAGGTGCTGATCAACTACGACGGCGGCAACGACGCGATGTCGCTCGATTATGTCCAGCTCAAGTGCGGCGACAACATTCCGGTTGAGATGTCGTCGTTTGTTGTCGAGTAGGAAGCGGGTCGAGAGACTCCGGTCTCCATGACCCATCGTTTGGCGTTCCAACGCATCGCGGCCGGTCACGGGTTGACCGGCCGCGTCTGTACCGAACGGTCTGTTGACGTACTCGTTTGCCGATCGGCGGTGCCGACGTCGGCGTGAACAACCGGACGGCAGGCGACGCGGAGGACGTGTTCGTTGTCGACACCATCCTGCTGGTCGAAGACGCCGACAAAATTCCGGTTGAGTTGAGTTCGTTCATGGTTGAATGACCGGCATGGATCAACATTCCAAAAGTCTCCGGGGATTCACGCTGATCGAACTGCTGATCGTGGTCGCCATCATCACGATCCTGGCGGCGATCGCCGTGCCTAATTTCCTGGAAGCGCAGGTCCGCTCGAAGATCTCGCGCACCAAGTCCGACATGCGCACGCTGGCCAATGCCTACGAGGCGTATCAGGTCGATAACGGCGACGTCCCCAGCCTGGGACGTTATGGCCCCTACGTCCTGAAGTTCATCCCCGGTTCGCCGCCGGCCCCCAATCTAGGACGCCTGCTGACTTCCCCGATCCCTTATCTCACGTCGATCCCGACCGACGTGTTCAACTCCAGGGCCATTCATGACTGGAACAGACGGGCCTCCGAGATGAGCGTGGTGGTGACCGCGATTCCTCGGCAGGGGGACGCCAATTCCCCTTTCGGCGACTTCTCGGTCGGCATCCCATGGGGCGATCGTCAGGGAGGGATCTTGCTCTACCGCTACGTATACGAGAGCACGGGGCCCAAGAGTGTTTGGTGGAACGAAGTAGACGGTCATGAACAGTTCTACGACCCGACCAATGGCACGGTCAGCCCCGGCCAAATCAAGTACTATGACGCTTGGGGCTTCGGGACTGGCTACGGCGATCCCGGTTGATCATCGAGCCATGCCGCAAGTCATGGACGCGGACATGTCCATTGGAATATCCGGCGATCGTTGGTCGCAAACTTGAAGTTCTATTCCCAGCCCTCTCGCCGTTAAGCCCGTCACCGCCAACGATTTCGGAATCCCTTGCAAGGAGTCTGGTGGCATTGTTACCATCCGGGCCTCGCGGGTCTGGACCGAGTTTTGAGCAAGGAGTGATCGAAGCATGTTGCTGGAAAACAAAGTGGCGTTGATTACCGGCGGGACCAACGGCATCGGCCGCGCGTCGGCCGAGTCGTTCGCGCGTGAGGGGGCCAAGGTCGTCTTCTGCGGTCGCAACGAGGAACGCGGCCACGAAGTCGAGCAAGGCATCCGCGAGGCGGGGGGCGAGGCCCTGTTCGTCAAGGTCGACGTGGGCAAGATGGCCGACGTGCAGACGCTGGTCGATGCCGCCCTGCGCAAGTTCGACCGCATCGACGTCATCTTCAGCAACGCCGGCATCTACGGGATGAGGGGTAGCGCAACCGACATCACCGAGGAGGATTGGGACCGCGTCATCGGCGTCAATCTCAAGGCCGCTTGGATGCTCGCCCACTGCGCCTTTCCGCGCATGCTCAAGGACGGCGGCGGCGTGATGATCATCTGCGGCTCGGTCCATTCCAAACGCGGCTACGCCGGCTACTGCGCCTACCAGACCACCAAAGGGGGCCTGCTCTCGCTGACGCGATCGCTCGCTGCAGACTTCTGCCCGAAGATTCGCGTCAATTGCCTCCTGCCCGGCGCGTTTATCACCGGCCTGTGGGACGACGTGCCTCCGGACGTCCGCGAGCACAGCGCCAAGTTCTGTCCCATGCAACGCAACGGCGACCTGCGCGAGATCGCCGACGCCGCCCTCTTCTTGGCCTCCGACATGTCCTCCTACATGACCGGAACCGAACTGCTCGTCGACGGCGGGCTGATTTCGATCATCCAGAAGTACAAGAAGAAGGAAGTGTAGGGCCTGATCGCGAACGGTCGATCATCGCGGTCCATCGCCCTTCTTCTTCAAACGATCCGTGGAGCAGAAAGAAATGATCAGGAATATATCCTTGTTCTCGCTTTCCATCCCGTTGTTGATGGCGGCCCGCCCCGCTGTGGCTCATTTTCCGGCTCACGCCGCCAGCGGAATCAACGAAGGACTGCTGCACGCTCTCATGGGGCTGGATCACGTCTTGGCCGCGTTCGCCGTCGGTCTTTGGGCGGTCCAGCGTGGTGGCAAGTACGGTTGGATACTGCCCGGCGCCTTTATCTTGTTCATGGGCGCGGGTTGGGGCCTTGGCCTCGTGGGCCTTGACTTGTTGCAGCGCGAAAGCGGGACCGCCGCGTCCGTTTTGGTCCTGGGTCTTCTGGTCATGGCGGCGGCCAGGCCGCCTCTCGGTCTGAGTCTGGGCCTGATCGGACTGTTCGCCCTGTTGCATGGACATTCCCACGCGATTCAATCCGCGGAGGTGGCCAGTGGGTTGGCATATGGAACCGGCATGGTGATCATGACCGGACTTCTGCATTTGGCGGGCATTTCGGTCTTTAGGCTGTTGCGCCGCGAACGGGTCAGAAGGTTTGTACGACTCACGGGGGGATCGATCGCCGCGGCGGGATGCATCATGGCTTTTGGTTGGATTTGAGTCTTGGCTCGGATGCATCGGGGGAAACTCGATTCGTGAGCAAACGTGAGCATACGCTCAACGTGCGCAACTCGCCGTCGGACCAGTCACCCGAATCAGCCAAGCACCACCCTCGGGAGCCCACATGAAACTCTGCATGGTCGGTTACGGTGCCATCGCCGAGAGGCACATGGAAACCTTCGTCGCCATCGAGGGCGTGGAGCCGTGGGCGCTCGTGGGGCGGCGGGCCGAGCCGGCGGCTGAATTTGCCTCACGCTGGAAGTTCCGGAGCTGGACGCTCGATCTGGATGAGGCGCTGGCCGATCCGGCCCTTGAGGCCGTCGTCATCACCTCGCCCAGCGCGCTGCACGCCGCGCAAGCCGAAAAGGCGCTCGAGGCGGGCAAGCACGTCCTACTCGAAATCCCGATGGCACTGGGCCTGGCCGACGCCGAGCGCGTGACGCGCCTGGCCCGGCGGGTGGGGCGGCGGCTGATGGTGGCCCATACGATGCGTACGTATCCGGCCCTGCGCGAGGTCCGCCGGCGGGTCGAGGCCGGTGAACTGAGGATCCATCACATCGTCGGCCTCTTCGGCCTTCCGCGCCGCTCCAACACGACGTTCGCGGGCAACCCGCGCTCGTGGACCGACGACCTGCTGTGGCATTTCGGCGCGCATATGGTCGACATGGCGCTGTGGCTCACGGGCCACCGCGAGGCCCGCCGCCTGTTCTGCCAGATCGGTCCCAAACACCCGACCCAGAATGTCATGGATCTGTCCCTGTGCATGACGCTGCCCGGCGGCGAACTGGTCACGCTCGCCCAGTCCTTCAACATCGCGAGCTTTCACTGGAAGATTATGTTCATCGGCGAGGAGGCGACGCTCGTCTATGACAAGGGAACCCTCCAAGGCGCGGAGGGCGAGGTCATCGTGCCCGGCCGCCCCATTCAGGACTTGCGCGACCAAAACCATGAATTCATCGCCGCGATCCGCGAGGGACGAGACCCATCGATCACGGGCGAGGAGGTCCTGCCGGCGATGCGCATCCTGCAGGCGGCCCAGGATTCCGCGGATGCTTCTCTCACGTCGTAAGCATGCAAATCCTTTGGCTCTGACGGGTAGTTCGTGCTCAGGGAACCTCTAAAAATCCGGTTTGCAGTCGTCCCCACGGGACTCGAATTCATGATCGGCTTGATTTCCCGCCACTTGCGTGGCGGGCTGAAAGCAATCGTCCCTGTCGGGACTGAATTTTTAGAGGCACCCTTCAGGTTTTCCGTATCACCGATTCCGGGAACCACAGCTCGCGCGCCGTGCCGCCGATGACTTGGGCGATGGCATCCTGGGGGATGGGGAGCCGACCGTCCTTCACCAGATCAAGGTCCCGCGCGTAGTTTTCGGTATCACCCACAACCGGATAATTCGATCCCCACATCAGTCGCGCGGGACCGAAGGACTGGACCGCCTCGGCGATGAGTGGGTAGAGCGGCTCGTGGGGATAGGGACAGCACATGTCCATGCCGGAGAGCTGATAGATGAGGCCCTCGCGTTTTGCCAGCGCGAAGAGGGACTGGTGGTTCTCGAACGACGGGGAAGCCGCTGTGGCCGGGTTGCCCAGGTGGGTCAACACGATTCGGGCCCGGGGGCGGTCGGCGAGGAAATTCGCGAGCGTCTGGAGATTTTGGATGATGCCCTCGGGGGCGAACAGAACGAGGATAAAACCCAGATCAACCGCCCGCCGCCACAAGTCCGGGGCGTCCTCAAGCCACTGGGCGGTCAGCCGGATGCCTTTGAGGACACCCGCTTCTTTCATCTCTGACAGGGCCTCAATTGCGTCGGGCCGGGCATGGTCCAACAGGCCGACGGCGGCATACCGGGCGGGCTCGGCGGCGGCGATCCCGCTGATGTAGCTGTTGTCGTATTCACCGAGGTGCTGGACAAGCACGCCACGCGCCGCGCCCGCCCGCGCCATCACGTCGCGGACGGTCTCGATCGGCTCAAACTTGCTCAGCCCGCAGTGCAGATACGCGTCGATCACTTCCATCGGCAGGTTCCAGGGTGGGCATTGCGGGGACGATTTCCTTGGCCAGCAGGTCCATCGAGCGCAGCCATTTGGCCTTGTCGTCCCAGTCGTGGGCGATCATCAGGAGCGTGCCGAATCCGCCGGTCATGTCCCAGACCTCATGGAGTTGACGCAGGCACTCGTTGGGATCGCCGACGATGCAAAGGTGCTTCAGAGCGTATTCCACGTTGACGTCCTCATCGGGCACGTCCGGGTCGTGTTTGGCCAACTTGATCATGTCCGCCGCCCGGAGCAGTTCAAGCATGTATTCGAACGAGCCGCCGAACGTCCCGTTGAGCGCGTGGTCCCAGGCCTCTTCATTCGTCTCGCCGATGCAGATGCTGCGGCTGACGCGCCACAGCGAGCGGTCGGGTTCGGAGTTGCCCGCCTCGCGAGCCCCCTCCGCGTAGGTCTCCCAGTGACTAACGAGTGAGTTGACCGGCACGAGGTTGGTGCTCAGGGGCCAGTAACCGCGCACCCCGGCGAAGTGGGCCGCCTTGGATTTGGGACTGACGATGCTCATGCCGATGGGCGGGTGAGGCTGCTGCAGCGGCTTGACGACCTGGCCCACGCCCAGTTCGGGCCGGGGGCTGTCGATCCGGATCCGATGGAACTTCCCCTTGAACTCGAACGGCGCTTTGGACTCCCACAGTTTGAGCACCATCTCGATGCCTTCGGCCACCATCGCCCCCTGGGTCTTGGGGTCGGGCATGTCGAACAGCTCCCAATCGGTGGGCACGCCGCTCTGGCCGAATCCGATGTTCAATCGCCCGTGCGAGAGATGGTCGAGCAGGGCCAGCCGGGAGGCGATATTGACCGGATGGTGGTGCGGCACGATCGTGACGCCCGTCCCCAGCCGGATGTTTTTGGTGCGTGGGAAGACATTGGAGATGAACAGGTCGTTGGCGGGGATCGGCTCCCAGGCCATGCTGGTGTGCTGGCCGATCCACGCCTCGCTAAATCCGAGTTCGTCGGCGCGCACGAGCAACTCGATGTCCTCATCGTAACACGCGGTCCGGGATTTCTCCGGCGGATGGACCGGCATCATGAAAACTCCAAGCTTCATACCACGCTCTCCTTAAGCTCCAGGGCATTGAAAACCATGATGCCATAACCGGCGCCATGTGTCAGCCGGTTTGTCCTTCGCGAACGTGGTGGGTGGCGGTTCATTCCCCTCTTCCCAGTCGGAACGGCCGATGCTTCCGATAGAGCGCGAGCCGCTTCTCGATTTCAAGGGCCAAAGCCTCGCGTCCTTCCCGCCGGGCGAGTTCCAGGGCCTCGCTTGCCGCAGCCACGGCGGCCTCGTAATCACCGAGTTCGGCGCATGCGGCGGACAGGATGTCCAGGCCCAGGACGGGGTCGGATTCGGAGGTGGCCAGTAGCCGCGCGGACAGCCGCATCGCCTGGCGCCCGTCGCGAACCCGCGGGCCGTTCCCGGCCGCGCGCAGCCAAGCCAATGCGGCGATGCCCGCGGTGCTGTCGGGCGCAAATTCCATTAACTCTTCCAAAACTACGACCGCCGCCCCATGGTCGCCACGCTCGCGAAGTGCCCGGCCGTGGGCCAACGCCAGCTCGATCCGCAACTGGCGGCTGTCGGCGCCGTGGGCGAGGCCGAGTTCGAGTTCCCCCGCGGCCAGATCGGGCCGACCCCAACCGGCCAGCATCCGCGAGGCGGTGACGAAATCCTCGGCCCGCAGGCCTCCCAGACCCGGATAAGCATGCCCCAGGCCCCATTGGCAAGCGATGAGCGATCCCACCAGACCCAGGTAAACGGCTACCCTCTTGGCCCGCCCGCCGCGGACCGCCAACCACGCCGCCACCAATCCCCGCGCCGCGAATGGTATCAGAACCGGCAACAGGAACAATCGGTAGCGCCCCAGCGGGAAGACTATGCTCAGGGCGGCCATCATCAGGATGAGGTAAATCAGCAGCGAAAAGGCCATCGCCCCGCGCCGCGTCGCCCCTCGCCAACGCCGACCATGGAGCACCATCCCGGCCAGACCCAGCGGCATCAACCACCGGAAATCCAAGCAAAGCGCCAGCAGCGGAACGTGCAGCCGGAAAAAGGCGTACGAGGTGTTGTCTCGCGCTTCGGGTCCAACCAGCAAACCGCCCAGCCGCCGGCCCCATCGGCCCAACCAGACCCGCCATTGGCCATGGTATGAACCCAGGACTTCGGCGATCAGCCCGAGCGATCCTACTCCGGCCCGATCCATTGTCTCGACGAATTGCGGTCCGGGAGCGCTCCAGGTCACGCCGCCGTTAGGGGCGGCGGCGTGATTGGCCATGGCCCATGTCAATCGCGAGCGGGTCGATTGGGCCAACGGCGGCGCGCCCACCGCCACGTTACGCGCCAGCAGGGGCGAAAAACCGACCAGCACACCGATCACCAACATCCCCGCCCACACGACCGCGCGACGCGGGCCGCTTCGTGGCGGGCCACCCGCGACGATGAGCCGCATGCCTCCCGCCAGCAGGCAGACCGCCAGAACGATCGCCGCCGCCTCGTGCAACAAGGCCAGCACGCCGATGATCGCACCGATCCCGACGGCGCGTCCGACGATGGGCTTGGCATCGGTCCCATCGCGCGTCTCCAGGCTGGCCAGCCCCAGCAGCGCGAGCAGCACCAGCGTCAGGGCGGCCCCCTCGCGCAGAAGCTGGCTTTCGATCATGAGTAGCGGCCCGTAGACTGCCATGATCAAGCCCGCCACGGTCCCCACGACCCGCCCGCCAAGGTGGCTGGCAACCCGATAGACCAGTCCGCAATGGATGACCCCCAAGACCAGGAGCCCCAGCCGCATCCAAAAGGCCGCGTCCAGCCCCAGCCGCATCAGGGCGGCCAGCCCATAAATCAATAGCGGCGCCTGATAGAAAACGCCTGGCGGGTACCACTCGCGCCATTTCTCCGCCGCCGCCGCCTGCATCCAGGCGTGATACGGGTAATACGGCTCACGCGCGAGCCAATCGCCCGCCGCCAGGCGCTCGGCCTGCGTCCAATAGCTGTGCATGTCGGACTGGTCCCAGGTATGCCAGTGCGCCAACGGGGTATCCCGAATGCCGAACCAGAATGCCGTTCGCCACGCGAGGGCGACCAATAGGATCAGCAGTAGTCCGTGATGAGGTTTGAGGCGCCGGATGATCATGTTGGGCGGGCGTCGGGCTCGCCGTAATTCAGACGGAGAAGTAGGGGAAAGTTGAGCTCACGCGCCGACCTAATAGAGTTCCCAAGCCGATCTCGCCCGGTTCCCGTCTCCGGGCCGCGCGGTGATCTTGTAAATTGCGGTTTGGAGGTTGTCCAGGCCGACCATGACCGAGAACTGGCCCGACGCGTTCATGTTGCTCAGTCGGTTGAGTGAGGTGATCACGCCGTCGCCGAGGTCCTGGCCCGTCATCAGGGGGGTGAACATCGATTCGTTGGTGATCCCGACCAGGGCCTCGCCGACGCTTGTCGAGAGCCTGATCACGGCATCCCCCTGGCCGTTGGCCTGGGTTTCCTGGAAGAAGCTGACCAATGCGTCCGGGTAGCCGGGAATGGGGTCGTCGGTCTTTAGGATCAGGATGGCCAGGCCGGCGTTGACGTAATCAGTGTCGAAGAAC
Organism: Candidatus Sumerlaeia bacterium; assembly: GCA_963580245.1. Classification (GTDB taxonomy): domain Bacteria; phylum Sumerlaeota; class Sumerlaeia; order MVZB01; family MVZB01; genus CAUZJO01. The sequence continues at coordinate 8,349 of CAUZJO010000102.1, forward strand.
ATCTGAGGGCCCTTCGCCCCTTCGCCGCCGGCCAGCGGCATGAATTGCGGGTCGAAAGCCGGCGTGTCGTACTGCTCGATGAGGATCGAGAAGTCCAGGTGATCGACATCGTGGTCGCCGTCCAGATCGGCCTCCGCGCATCTTAAGTCCAGAAGCATCGGACGGTCCGGCCAGGTGAAGCATCCCGCGAACTCGCCGAAATCGGCCGCGTCAACGATTTGGTCGCCGTTGAGGTCGCCCGGTCGGCCCGGTCCCTTCTGCGCCGCTTCCGGCATGGCGTCTCTTCGCTGGGACGCAGTCGAGGCCCACACCGCCATCTTCGTCGACGCCCCGCCGGGTTCCAACTCAACCCTACCCGTCGCCATCGCCACGGCGCCAAACGCATGGCGCAACTCGAAGACCTGGAGGAAGCGTCGTAGCGCCGTGGGCTCGGGGTGCCCGGGCAGCGCCATCAGGTGCGTGAACAGCAGGGCCGCCACGAGCGACCGGGCGAACTGCACCTGGAGTTCATTGGTGAAGGCAAGCTTGTTCAGGATACCGATGAAGGCGATCTCCGGGGGAAGCAAATCGGCGTTCGCCAGTGCCAGCACCGACACCGCCATGACGACGCAGGCCAGGCGAAGACGCAGAAACGCAACCTTGAACCGGTTAAAAAAATTGGAACTGTCCAGCAGGTCGGTATTGATCGCCAGGCCAAGCGAGGTGAACACGGCAGGAGCGAACAAGTTCGCGCCGATCGCCCCGGCCACGACCTGATTTGCCTCCGCGCCAAACAATTCGCCCCACAGCATGATCGGCAGCAGTCCGGGCGAGGGGAGATCCGCGAAGCCAAACGCGCCGAGCGTCGGGGCGAAAACCCGGCCCGTGCTCCCGTTGGGCAGCGACTCGCCATCGGCCCATGCCAGGAAACACAACAGCGTCGCGATACTGTTCAACGCCGGCTGCTCGAATTTGAGGACGGCCGCGACGTCCCCGCTCACGGGGGCATCGAGTTTAGTCCCATCTTGGCCCTTAACGATCGCCGGACTAAGCATGGCATGGATAACGACTGAATCGTCCATCCCCTCCACGTATCCGATCGCGGGCGATCCGAACATATCCAAGAAGCCGCGGCCCAGGAAGTCGGCGTTTAAACCGATCCCCGTGGGCATCATATCGTTCCGGGTCAATTGACCATCCATCAGGAAGAAGACCGTTTCGCCGTCGGCCGTCACCAAGTCCTGGCCGAACTGGTCAACCTCCCCGATCGCGACCCGTTCAATCATCTCCTCGACCATCTGAGCGGGTAGATAAGCCGTCTGAATGAACATCGCGAAAAGGGCACAATAGGCGCCAAATCGCATGGGTTCTCTCCTGGCCTGGTTCGGGGGTGCTTTAAGATGAACGATGCTGGGAGCCGGGATCAATCCAAACCGCGGATACCGACGCCCCGAAGCTGACGGATTTGTCGGCGAATTGGTAGCGTTTTCTTCGACCGGGTGCTTACTCGACGGCCACGCCGAGCTTCTCGCCCACGCGCGCGAACAGGTCGGCCCAGTGCTTGGCGTTCGGGTCGCCCTCGCCGGCTTGATGGACCAGGGCGGGGTACTTCTCTTTGAGCACTTCGTAGTAGACGTTTTGCACTTTCCACGGGTTGACGGCGAAGGGCAGGACGTCGGCCACGTCGAGGACCTCGTCCAGGCGCTCGAGGCGACCCGAATCCCCGACTCCGGCGGCAACTCGCGCCACCAGCCGCTCGAGCGTGCCTCGCAGGGCGTCCTCCAGCCTTGCCGTGTCCAGTTCCACCTTGAGGTCGCGAGCCTCGTCGACCAGGGCCTGGATGCGCGCGGCGTCGGGCCGTTCGCGCGTCAGTTGTTCGTGGAGGTCCGCGTTGAGCGCAAAGCCCGCGGCTGATTGGAGCGGGGAAGGAACCGGCATATTCAACTTGTTCATGTGCCGCAGCAAGATTGAACTCCGATGGTGAAGGTGTTGAAAGAGCTCCTCGCTCTCGCGCAGCGTCGATTGCAGCCACCGGCTGACGGCCCGGGTCTGCCCATCCCGGGTGAGCGAGTTCAGTGAGAGCCCGTAGCACTTGAACGCCCGGTCTAGTATTCGGATGATTTGGGGCAAATCCGCATCCGTGACCGCCTTCGCGAGTCTGCCGCACAGCTGTTCATAGCGGGCCGGATCGGCGTCGGCGAACGCCCCGCCGCTCAGGTTCAAATCGCCACAGTCCAGCACCGCATGGATCAGGTCCGTGCTCTCCAGCGTGATGCGGGAAGTCACGCGCACGCGGCCCGCGACCAAATGGGTGGCGCCGCACAGCCATTCCCGGCGCGCCAGCGACTCGGTCTGGTAACAATCCACCGACGCCGGATCGGAGTTCCCCTCAAGGACGGAATCCAGGGCGTATTGCGCCGCGATCCGGGGCGGTTCAACAACGGCGGGCCCAACAACACGCTGGTAAATCCGGGCCCCGTCCGGGTGGTGCTTGAGGTTGCTGCGCGCGGCGGCCAGCCGCTCGAGGAAGCCGGGCTCGGGATCCCGGTCGAATAGCTCGCGAGCAAGCTGGATCAGCCGACCCGCGTATCGCATGACCTGGACCCCCTCGACCCCCGATATCTCATCAAAGAACCAGCCGCAACTGGTGTACATCAACATCGCGTTGCGTTGCAGTTCGAGTCCCTTCAGCACGGTGACCCGTTCGGAGGGCGAAAGGAACCGGGGAGCGTGGCGCTCAAAGAAGCGTTCCACGTTGGCGGCGGACCGGTCGAGGATAACCGAGATATAGTCGTCGCGCGCCTCCCAGGGATCGCGCAGGAGTTCGGAGAGCAATTGCTCGCAGGGGGCCTCAAGTGTGTCGCGCAGGTGATCGAACGCCTCGCGCAGGGGCCCGCGCCAGGCCTGGTTCCAGTTGGGGGGTCCTCCGGTGTGACAGCCGCAATCGCCGCGCCAACGCTCCACCCCGTGCGCGCAGCTCCAGGCCGTTGCCTCGTGGATCTCGACTTCGTCTTGCGGGGGGAATTTCTCCAGATACTCGCCGTAATTGGTCAGTCGCGCCCGATTGCCCCGCTCAATCGACTCCAGGGCAAAGGCGAGCGCCATTTCGCCGTGGCGGTGATGATGCCCGTAGGTCTCGCCGTCGGTGGCGATATGGACGAGCTGGGGGGAATCATCGCGCTCGTCGAACGCACCCAGCAATCGTTCGGTCAAGTATTCGCCCTTCTCGAGCAGGCACTCGAACGCCACCGCCCGTGATGCCTCGCCGTGGTAGAAGAACAGGTTGATCCGCCGGCCCGAAGGCAGCGCGCAGACGTAGGGTCGGCGGACGTCCAGAGTCGCCTGGGTCACATCCTCCCACTCTTCGCCGCCCGCCAGCCGGATGCGAGCGGCCTGATGGGGGGCCAGGATCGTGTAACGGATGCCGTGGGCCGCCATCAGGTCGAGCGACTCCAGGTCCACGGCCGTCTCGGCCAGCCACATCCCCTCGGGCGCGCGGCCGAAGCGGTGTTCGAAATCGCGCAATCCCCACAGCACCTGGGTCTCCTTATCGCGGCGATTGGCCAGCGGCATGATAACGTGGTTGTAGACCTGCGCCAGGGCGGAGCCGTGTCCCGAAAAGCACCGGTTGCTCTCGCGGTCGGCCGCGAGGACGGCCTGGTAGACCTCGGGGGCTTCGGACTCCATCCAGGTCAACAACGTGGGACCGAAGTTGAAGCTGATGCGGGCGTAATTATTGACCATCTTGATGATTCGCCCGCGATCGTCCAGGATGCGGGCCACCGCGTTGGGGGCGTAACACTCGACGGTGATCCGCTGGTTCCAATCGGGGTACGGACGGGCCGAATCCTGCCCCTCGACCGCCTCGATCCAGGGGTTCTCGCGCGGGGGTTGGTAAAAATGGCCGTGGATGCAGACAAACCGATTCATCGAGACCTCGAAGACCCAAAATGGAACAGGGGATTAGGGACCATGCGAAGGTGTTCCTCGTGGTGCGCCGCGATCGATGGATCGCGCCATCGGTGTCGGATGCGGCACCGCGTTATTTACCCAGCCATCGATTTCGGAGTCGATCATAGAGTGCGTTGCCCAATGTTTTTCGGGCAATCTCCCGCAGTCCCGCCGATCGGGCCATCCGGCGCAGATAAGTTCTATCGCCCCTCAGTAGCACCGGCAAGAATTCCGGCGATTAGCGATTCGTGATGGGGATGCGCGGCCAGTCCATCGGGTCGCCGTTGGACCGAGCCAGCCCGATCCTAGAGGTAAAAACATGCTCGTAGCCCGCCCGGCGCGCGAGACGCCCAACTAAGCGATGGTTTCTCCCGCCGGGCAGGGAGACCCCCTTGACGGGTTCGCCCACGATTTGTTCCAACCTCCGCTTGGATTCCTCCAACTCTCGTCCCAACTCCTCCGCGGACAAGTCGGAGAGGTAGCGATGTGAACAGCCGTGGGAACCGATGAGCATCCCTTCGGCTCGCAACCGCCGGATTTGCACCTCGTCCATGAACCCGGGCCGTCCGATCCAGTCGCTGGTCACAAAAAAAATGCCCCAAAGCCCCCGCTCTTTTAAAACCGGCAAGGCCAGGTCCGCATTGGAGTGATGGCCGTCGTCGAAAGTGATCCATCCGGCCGCCCGGCCCGGTGGCGCGCCGCGAAGGTCCGCGCTGAGCTGGTCCCAGTCCGCGAGCGCGGCCTGACCATTGCGCGCCGCGGACAGCGCGCTCACCTGACGGGCGAAGTCTCTCACGTCCAAAGCATAGAGCCGCGCCCCCGGATCGGCCAGTTGCGGATCCCGGGCGAAGTGGTCCGCTTGTGCCGACGGGTCCTCGATCGCCGGCCACAGGGCATGATACATCAGAATAGGAAACGCGGTCATCGGGGTCTGGACAACGCCCATCGGTTCGGCGAGGGCCGCATCCGCCATTTAGGATGCGGATGCGCCGTACGGCGTCCACCCAGCAGGGTAACGCCGGCCTCAATCAGACGCAACCACCGGCGTGGCAAAAGAAAAACCGGCCGTCATCCGGCCGGTGTCCCCAATAAAGATTTGTGCATTGCAGACTCGGAAATGAACCCCGGCCCCGCGAGCGGCGGTCCGGCGCTGGGTCAGAACGAGTGAGCGAACTCGCGGACGAGCCTCAGGGCCTCGCGGTACGCGGTCTTGTTTCCGCGCCCTAGCGACCCGAAGATGTCGCGCAGCAAGTTGATCTCGGCGCCCGAGGGTTTATACAACGCCCACAGCTCGTCGTCATTGAACAGGTCGCGCAGCCCCTTGGGCAAGGTCTTGTCCTTGTCAACGGCAACGCGGACCTGCTCGCGCGACTCGAACCTCGCGTAGTTGGCCTTGCGCCCTTTCTTCTTCATGTTCTGGGCTTGGCTTTCGGTGACGGCCGAGCTCTGCAGCTCGATGTATTCCTGATAATTATCAGGCAGTTTACTCTTGACCCAGATCAGCACGGACCGACGTTCCGAGATGCCGGTGTCCGAGGCCATCTTCAGCCACAGATCGAGCGAGGGTTTCACGTAACCCTTCTCGAACTTGAAGATGGCGGGTCCCGAGACGTTGTACTTGGCACCGTATTGGTCCTGCGTCAATTTGTCCTTCAGGCGACTTTGATATACCACGTCGCCAAGGTAGTTCTTCATCATGATACCACTCCCTCCACAGAAGCAATTCAATACTTGTATGCGATCAGTTACATAAAAGATCGGCACATCATAAATATCCTATGAACCGAATTTAAATCACTCGGTTTACGCGAGAATTCCCCACGTTTTTTGACCTCCTTGCGTAAAACAATACTAAACTGTCAGGTGTTGCGAAACGCTGGTCCCCCTCGACCTACCACGCAACACTACTCATCTAGCACATTCAGACATAAATTAAACCATATTTTTACGGATTTTCTTGGCTCTTAATATCATTAGGGCAGGAATTATACTCGATCTCCTTTTGTAGCAACGGTCTAAAATGATTCGAGGATTCCAGGACCTGGCGGGCGACCTCCGCGGATGCATGGTCCAGGTTTCTCCTCGGTCGCCGAGAATGTAAAACACACTCACCCCCAAGGAGTTTGCGACAATCCACCATGCCTTAGCCCATATACCAATGCGCTCCCTATACCATATAAGGATTAAAAAGCAACTTATTTTTTGATTTTATTTTCTATTTTTCCATGTTTTCAAAGGCAAGAAAACGTGCGATCGATCAATCAGGCCCATCCAGCAGTATTATTGCGAGCCTGGGCGTCCGTCAGCCCCACCTCGATTTTTTCGTAATTTCCGGCTGAAGCGCGTGCTTGTATTGGCTCACGCATGCCGAAAGAACGAACGGGACAGCACGGAGTATGCTTGGAAAGGCGACCTCACGACTGGCGGGGGGGCGGCTAGGGCGAGTTTGCGCCGCCGGGTGGTTTGGTCGCCGCCGAAGCGGGAGGCCCTGATTCGGATTGCGGTCCGGTCCGGTCCTGCTCGACCACTTTCCCCAGATATTCAGGAAGTTCCACGCCCGCCATCCGCGCGACTTCTTGGAGCGGCGGCAGGCTCTTGATCAGGCCCGAGACAAAGTTGGCCGTGCTCGATTCGCCGTTGCCGCCGTTGCCCGAATCCCAGACGGTGATCTTATCGATCTTCAAGTTGCTGATCGCCTCGACCTGTTTGGCGACGATCTGCTCGATTTTTTCGATCATCAGCAGCGTGCCGACGGATTTGGCATCGCCGTGGCAACTTTGGATCAGGCGCGCGTAACCGGCCGCTTTGTTCTCCAGGACTTTGCGCACGCCCTCGGCCTCGGCCTCGTAGCGCATCAGAGTGGCGTCGGCTTCGCCCCGCGCCTCGCGCCGGGTGCGTTCGGCTTGGGCTTCGGCGGCGATCTCGATCTTACGCTTGTCGACCTCCTGCTGGACGACTTCCGCGGCATTGAGCCGCTCGGTTTCGGACTGATACTGGGCCTTTTGGATTTCAACCTCGGCCATGCGCTGGGCGACCTCGCCCTTCTGGTGGGCCTCGGCCTGCTGGCGGGCCAGCTCGGCGTTATAACGGGCGATGTTGCCCTTGGATTCGTTTTCCCCCTTGACGGCTTCGGATTCCTGCTGCTGAACGTAGACGCGCCGGTCGGCTTCGGCGGCCTTTTTGCCTTTCTCCGCCTCGGCCACGTTTTCCGCGACGCGGACCGTTTTGATCTTCAGCGCGTCGGCCTCGCCGACGGCCGCGGTCGTTTCCTGCTGCTGGACGAACACGCGCTGATCGGCCTCGGCGGCCTTGCGTCCCTTCTCGGCCTGCGCTTCGTTCTCGGCGACGCGGATGGCCCTCTCGCGGTTGGCCTCGGCTTGTCCGACCGCCCCCACCTTGTCCTGCTCGGCCACGTCGACCTTGGCACGGTTGATCGCTTCGGAGGCCGCCTTCTTGCCGATGCTATCGATGTAATCGGACTCGTCGGTGATGTCGGTGATATTGACGTTGATCAGGTAGAGCCCGATTTTATTGAGTTCGGGCTCGACGTTCTTGCGGATCGATTCCAGAAACTTCTCGCGGTCCTGGTTGATCTGCTCGATGGTCAGCGAGGCCACCGTCAGGCGCAATTGGCCGAAGATGATCTCCCTGGCCATCTCCTCGGTGTCGCTCTGGCGCAGCGTTAGGAGCCGCTCGGCGGCGTTGGTGATGATCTGGGGATGGGTGCTGATGCCGACGGTAAACGTGCTGGGAACGTGAATGCGGATGTTCTGCAAGGACAGGGCGTTTTGCAGGGGGATGGTGATCGTCATCGGAACCAGGCTCATATACGAGTAATCCTGGATCAGCGGCCAGACGAACGTGCCGCCCCCGTGAATGCACCGCGCCGACTGCCCCGTCCCAACGCGTCCATAGATGACCAGTATCCGGTCGGAGGGGCATCTGCGATAACGCGATGCGAGAAACGCCACCGTCGACATCAACAGCACAACGACGACGACTGCCAGTATGAGGTAGTATGTCATGGAGCCAATCCCTTTCTAGGAGGGGTTTTTCTTCCCCTCCGCGCCGATTTCCAGTTTGCGTACGATAAGCGTCTGACCATCGATGACGTCGGTGACCTCGATCGGTTCACCCGTCTTAATTGACTTCTTGTCTTCGGCCCTTGCGTCCATCACGCGCAGGCGGTTCTGGATGCTCACCTGGGCCTGACCCGTCCCACTGGCCGGGATATTCAGGTAAACGATCCCTTTCTGACCCACGGCCCGGCGGATGTCCAGGTTTCCGGTCATGTGCAGCCCTTTCATCATCTGGGTCAGCTTGGCGATAATCGTCATGATGGCCACGCCGGCGACAAAAGCCCCCATAATGGCGTAGCCCGCCTCCACCTGACTGCCGCGGCTGAGGGCCAATCCCGACAGGCCGAAGACGAGGAAAAAGGCCGTGATCCCCTGGACCGTCAGGACTTTGAAACTGATGTCGGCGTCATGGACCTCGACGTCGCCGTCACCCAGCTCGCCGTCATCGCCGCCGCCGGTGAACAAACCCATCACCATGCGCGTCACGAAGAGGATGCCGCCAAAGGCCGTGCAGATCAGGAATATCCGATCCACGGAATCGAGGCCGGCCCAAATCAGGTCCACGGTGCGTCTCCACGACAAAAATGCAATGAGAAGAAACGATTAAAAGAGCCAGGCACCATGAGAATACGACCCGTCCGTGAAGTCAAGTCAGATCGGGGGCTTACGCGTTTTCGTTCGGAGGCAACCGCCGAAGCACGCTCCAAGGATCGGAAATTGGATTCAAGGTGGGTAACCGGTTGCGCACTTCAGTCCCGACTCCGATCCAGGTGAAACTCCGATGCACACCGGCCGCAACTCTTTGCCGCTTTGTCCCTGCCAGCACATGGATCGCCTCCTCGAGGGTTTCTCTCATCTTAAATTCTGGAATACTCTAACTATTAGGCTTAGGCCACAACGTAGCAGCCGTCCGTGAATTATCGAGCTTCGGCATGGTCATTGCGATATGAGCTGGTTAGATTGGCAACGTGAGTGATACGCCTGCAAAGACGAAAATATAGATAACCGGACAACCTACCCCCCCCCAGCGAAGCCCCTATCCCCCCCGGTAGGGGTTTCGTTTTTGGGGCTTGGGTGTGATTCAAAAACGGGAGGGCGGGCGTTGCAGGAACGGGGAGGGAACCACGCCAACACCTCCACAAACTCTTCAAACACCACGAAACGCGCGGTTTTTCAGGATCGGCTCTCGGCTCCCGTCCTCGTCCTTCGTCCTCGGACTTTCTTGGATTCGATC
>CAUZJO010000103.1:0-17347 GCA_963580245.1 Candidatus Sumerlaeia bacterium
GGCGGTTTTTCATTATCTTTTGCTGCGTCTGGCGCAAATCACGAGTCGAAAACGGATGCCTCTGGTTCACCCGAGTTCAGCTCTGATCGGCTGGGCTGCTTGAGTAGGGCTTTTTCAGGATCGACTATTTAGATCGGAACCCTTAGAGTTCACGTGGAATAGAACGGGCGAAATCCTTTAGTCACCTTTTTTCAGGACGGGGCACTGATCTGTGAATGATAAACGCAATAATTGGAGAGTCCAATAAGATCGCATCGTTTTACGCGAGTGCCTGCCGGAGGCGTTCCGTTACGATCTTCGTCCGGCGGAGTGAATCGCGTCAATCCATTTCTTATTCGCCGCCGCCCGCCGACTCTTCCCCTTTACTTGGCGCGTCCCACTGACCCGTGGCCAGGGCGTTTTGGATTTCCAGGATCTGGTAGGGGGTGGAGCCGCCGCCGGGGTGCTCGATGAGGACTGAATCGCCGGCCTTGTGGCCCGTGAACTGGGTGGCCAGCGGGGCCTGCATCGAGAGAATGTTACGTTCGCCGTCGGCTTCCCAGCGGCCGAGGATCGTGAAACTTTCCTCTTGGTCGGTTTTGAAGTTGCGCGCGCGGAACTGGATGCCGAACCCGATCCGGCGGGTGTCGATGTCGCCGGCGCGGCGCACAATCGCCCGGCTGAGCAGGTCGGTCAGGCTCGCCTGCGTCTGCAGCAGCATTTTCTGCTCTTCCTTGGCGTACTGGTAACCGGCGTTCTCGCGCAGGTCGCCCTCCATCCGCGCCAACTCGATGACCTTGGAATTCTTGGGGATGCGCACGCTCTTGATGTCGCGCAGCTCGGCGGCCTTTTGGGCGTAGGCCAGCTCGGTGCAGAGATGATCGTCGACCTTGGCCAGCGCGCGCTCCTCCTCCGCGAGGTCGAGCCGCGTGATCAGGATGATGCGTTCGGCCTGGCTCTTGAAGCTCGCTTGGAGCGCCGAGTGGGTCTGGATCGAGCGGCGCAACCTGCGGACCAGGTCCTTGTTCATGCCGTCGACCGCGCGAGAAATGGCGTCGCACTTGTTGGCCCCCAGCAGCGTCCGCGTGCGCGAGAGCAGTTTCTTGGCCACCTCCTTCGTCCTTTGCGGCGCCGCCGGACTATCAAGGAGCTGATGCCACTCCTCCATTTGATCGAGGATTTCGACCACGACCCCCGAGGCCGGGAAATAATCATCCAGGTGCCCCCAGGAGCCGTCCAGGATCGCGCGGACCATCCAGACGTAGGTCTCCACGTTGCTCATTGGGGCGTCCAGCAGCTCTTGGACGGCCGCCACGGCCACGTCGATGTGGTGCTCACGGTCCAGCGCGCGCCAGATGGCCTGCGCCAACTTGACCGGTGCGCGAGCCAACAGGCCCGCGGCCTGCTCGCAACCGGCGTGACCGTCCCGCTCGAGCAGGGTCCCCAGTGCCCGGATCCCATAGTCGACGTGGTCGATCTCGACCAATGCGTCGTAATCCGAGAAGTGCTCCAAAATCGCTCCCGCCTCGCGCGAAGGGACCTGGGCATCGGGCGCGGCCTCGGCCAGGTCTTCGAGCATGTAGGCCACCTCGAGCCGGCCGATCGGATGGTCTTCGCCCAGAAGGACCCATGTCCGTTCCAGGTCCGCCGCCATCCGCCCGATCAGTTCTCGCTGGAGGTCAACCCCCTTGGGCCGGCGGGCCAGTTGGCGAATCAGCTCGGCCTTGATCGAGGCACCCGCGTCGGGGGCGAAGAACTGCTCCTCGATCTCCGCCTCGAACGAGCGCGGCTGCTCGCGCAGGTGGATCAGGGTGGACGCGCCGCCGGACGCGTTAAAATCGATATACGGGTCAATTTTAAGCTCCTCGCGCGCCTTGCCCCACCAACCGTTCCAATCCGCCGCCTCGACCACTTGCGGGACCAGCAACTCCTTGAGCGCCGCTTGCTTAAGTTGGTGCTCCTTTTGTTCCGACAGGGCCTGTTTGATCACCCCCGTGGGGTCGGTCTGGGCCAGTTTACGCAGCGAATCGGGCTCCCTGGCCCGGCGTGCGAGGAAATGGGTCGGCTCAATATAGCGCAGGTATTTGCGCACGCCCTCGATGGTCATTTCCTTGTTGGGCTGGCGAGGGAAATCAATGCGGATTCTGCCTGAATCCAGGTCGAACTGGTTGACCACCCCTTCGCCCCAGTCAAGGTGCGCAAAGACCTGTCCGGGGGTCAGGCGCACCCATTCGAGCACTTGCTTGAAGCCATCGACCAGTGAAGCGGAATTGGTCAACCCCGCCCGATCGATGAAAAGCCCGATTTGGTCAACCTCCCGGTAGAAACCGCGCAGCCCCCGGACAAAGAGGGGCCTGAGCGTCTCGGAGCGCGCGTAATACGGAATGACGGCCAACAAAACTCGGACCGAGGGCCGCCAGCGTTCTTTTTCCAGTTGGTCCTCGATCAGCAGAGCCTCCAGCTCCTCCACCCTGTCGGTGGCCCCCGTCTTGCGCATCGCCTTGACCCACTGCGTGTGGAACGCGGACTGGGTCGGGAGCTTCGCGAGATGATCGAGCCACAGTTCCTCGACCCGGTCGTAGGCCTGCTCGATCGTAAATTTCATGATCTCATCGGTTAGTTTGACGGTGGCGGTGCTGGTGGGATTCATCGTCTGGGGAGCTTCGATTCGGTATGTTATGTGATGGACAGCCGATAATAGCGCGGCCATTAGGCGGCGGGCCGCGGCTCTAGGGCCCTCGTGGTGGAAGAACCACGTGGTCAATATCCTAAACGTACGGGGTCGATTGCAACAAAAACCCGGAGGGCGGGCCCCGGACGGGTGGCGCGGGGCGGACCGGGAATTCGAGGACCGCCCCCGACAGACCAGAACCCAAGCCCTGACTGACGGTGCAGGCCATCCTTTCCTCCTCGTCGATACCGAGCCGTCCGGCGACTATAGCATTGATTTTATTGGATTTGTGCTGCCTTCCGCACGCCGGCGGGGCTGGGCCGACCCCTCCTCTGACCGAGGCGGAGGCCGGAAAAATTAAGTTGCGCATATTCCGTCGCCAAGGCTATGGTATCGGTTTGATGGTTGGCTCGGTTGTCGTCAATCAGCAGGATAGGCTGGAGTGCGTGGTACGCGGCGACAGTTTGTTGCCCCGTGGCGCGGTTCCGGGGGCCCACCATCCACTCTAATAGAACTGGAAACCAGACCGATGGCCGTTACATTTATGGATCTTCGTCGGCAAAACGAACCTTTGATGGAAGAACTGCATCAGGCCCTCGATCAGCTGGTGGAGAGTAACCAGTTCCTGCAGGGCCCAACCCTCTCACGTTTCGAAGAACACTTCTGCGAGAAAACGCGAATCAAACATACCATCGGCGTCGGTTCGGGTTCCGATGCCCTGCTGTTGACCCTGCATGCGCTGGGCATCCAGCCGGGCGACCAGGTCATCTGCCCGGTTTTTTGCCACATCGCAACTGCGGACGTGATCCCGCGGATCGGGGCCACCTCCGTCTTCGTCGATGTCAACGAGAATTACACGATCGACGTCGACGCCGTCCGCCAGGTCATCAACGAGGGAACCCGGGCGGTCATCGTGCCGCACCTGTTCGGACGGGTCGCCGAAATCGACGAGCTGGCCCAGGCCTGCATGGATTACGGCATTCACCTGATCGAAGAATGTTCACACGCATGCGGGGCGCAGCTCAACGAACGACCCGTCGGGACTTGGGGCATCGCCGGCGCCTATAGTTTTCACCCGGCCAACAGTCTGGGCGCCTTGGGCGATGGGGGGGCGATCGTCACCGACAATGACGAGTTGGCGATCCGCCTGCGCATGTATCGCAACCACGGCCTGGACGATGGCCGTTATCGTGAGATCGCCTACGACAGCCATCTCGATGGGCTTCAGGCCGCTTTTCTGGACATCAAGCTGAGCAATATAGAGGAAGATAACGCCGATCGGATGGCCAACGCGGCCTTTTACCAGTCGCATCTGAATGGCGATATGTTTCAGTCCCCTGGCGAGGTGATCGAGGGCTGCCACATCTATAACTACTACAATATCCGTTGCTCGCTGCGTGATCAGCTTAAGACGTTTCTCAAGGAACGCCAGGTTGAAACCGAGATTCTCTACGATCGCCCGCTGCACCTCGAACCGTGCTTCGAATATCTCGGTTATACGGAAGGCCAATTCCCCGTCGCCGAGCAACTCAGTCGTGAAGTCCTCTCGCTCCCGATCTCGCCCGGGCTGACGCGCCGCGAATTGGAGGAAGTCGCCCACGCCATGGACCTTTTCGCCCAGACCTATTCGGCTTCGGCGGCCGGCTGAGCTCGCACCACCCGCTCCAGAAGTCCCTGGCGAAGGACTTCTGAGGATTGGCGAAGCCCTGAGGCGAATTCTTGAGCCCCTTCAGCAAAACCGACTGCTCTTACATGCAAATGGCCTTGACGCTGGCCGAACGCGGACGCGGCAAGACCTCGCCCAACCCCATGGTCGGCGCCGTGATCGTGAAGGAAGGTCGGGTCGTGGGCCGCGGATACCATGCGCGCGTGGGTGCGGCCCATGCCGAGAACGTGGCTATCTGCGAAGCCGGCGAACTCAACCTGGGGGCCACGCTCTACGTGACCCTGGAGCCGTGCATCCACCACGGGCGCACGCCGCCTTGCACCGAAGCGGTCATCGCGGCGGGCATCGAGCGTGTCGTCGCCGCGATGGAAGACCCCAATCCCCTCGTCGCCGGCAAGGGCTTCGCGCAATTGCGCGAAGCGGGCATTCGCGTCGATGACGGTTGCCTCAGGGCCGACGCCCGGCGGCTCAACGAGTTCTACGTCGTCTTTCATGAGCAGAAGCGCCCGTTTATCACGATTAAGTGGGCGATGTCGCTGTGCGGACGCACCGCCCACGACAGCGGCGAGTCGCGTTGGATCACCAATCAACTCTCGCGCGAGCACGGCCACCGCTTGCGCGCCCAGCATGACGGCGTGCTCGTGGGGCTGGGGACGGTCCTGAACGATGACCCGATGCTCAACGTTCGACTGCCCGACTACAAGGGCCCCCAGCCCAAACGCATCGTGGTCGATGGCGATTTGTCGATTCCCTCGCGGGCCCGGCTTCTGTGCGAGCGGGCCAAGGGAGACGTCATCTTGTTCACGACCCCGTTCGCGAAGCAGGAAAAGGTTGACCACTTCGAGCGCGAGGGTTGCCGCGTGGTCCAGCTGCCCAGCCAGCGGCGCTTGCTCGATATGCGGCGCGTGATGGACGAGCTGGCCGAGATGGGCCTCATTTCGGTCCTGGTGGAGGGCGGCCGCCAGATCCACACCTCCCTGCTAAGGGAGGGTTTGGCGGATAAAGTCGTCGCTTTCATTGCCCCCAAGATCATCGGAGGATTCCATCCGCGCGCGCCGGTCGAGGACTTGGCCCTGCCCGGCCTCGATCGGGCCCTGAAGGTCACCGACGTCAGGGTCCAAACGTTCGACCAGGACATTTGCCTCGAAGGCTACCTGCACGAGATTTGAGGCATGGCTCTGGGCCAACTTCAGCGACTGCCACCGGAGTTGGCCTCCAACCCGTTCTATCCGCTCCTGGTCAAGTTCTCGCGCCTGAAAATGGGGTCGCTGGAGTGGCTGTTTACAGTCGAGGGGTTCCTTCTGCGCTACGCTTGGATCGCCCTGTTCGCTCTGTTCGCCCTGGCGCTGCCGCCGCTGGAGGAGGTCGACCTGCTCTCGACTCTCGTCCGCCTGACAACGCTCATCTACCCATGCTTCTGCATCTGGTCGCTCACGCGTCTTTCGGGGGTCGAGTTGATGCAATGCATGATCGAAGGTCATTGGCTCGCGGACTTGCTCGCGGTGCCGATCGACAATGATGATCTGATTCACGGCTTCGCCACGCCGCTGTGGATCATCACCCGACAATACGCGCTGATGTCGATCTTCTCATTGGTCCTCTATGCGCTCGAAACCCACGTGGTCGTTGTCGAGGGCCAATTCTTCGTTTGGGAATTGGCCCGCCCGTTGATCTTGTATCTCGGCGTATTTTTCAGCGCGGTGGCCTGGATCGTGTGCATCTACATGGCCCGTCTCACCATCGAGGCCCGTGTCCGCGGCGGCTTGCTCAAGGGGATCGCAACGCTATGCTTCCTGCTGACCGGAATGCTCGTTCTCGCCTGTTCTTTACCGCTCGACCGCCGGGACTCCAGCCCGTGCCTGTCATTTTATGGGTCAAACGCGACGATTCGTCGGCAGATTGGATTCGCACTGGTCTGGCTACCGGCACCCCTGAATATCTGTAACTCAAGTCAAATCAATGTGAAACGTGTCCAGGCACCCAATCGGGTGTAAAATACCACTTGACACTCTCCGCCGGGGCGTCCCATTCATAGGGCGGATATACGTTCCGGGTGGCTTGGCCATCCGGCCCTCCCCGGCTCGCCGCCGGCGGAGGATGACTAAACTATCTCCCCCATCGGTCCGATCTAGGATGGTACTTCTGTTGTATGGTGAAAGATCCATTGAGCACATCGACCAAATCCGCGAATAGCAAGACCTCGCCCGCCGCCCGCGGTGCCTCGACGCGCAAGAAGGCCGCCGCCAAAGCCCCGACCGGCGCGGGCGCGAAGACCAAGAAGGCCGCGGCGACCAAGAAGAAGCGATCGGCCCCGAAGGCCGCTTCGGCCGCGTCGCGTTCGGGGGCCAACGGCAAGAACCTGATCATCGTCGAATCGCCGGCCAAGGCCCGCACGATCGAGCGCTATCTGGGCAATGACTTCAGGGTCATGGCGACGGTCGGTCACGTGGTCGACCTACCCACGTCGCGCTTGGGCGTTGACGTTGACGCTGGCTTCAAACCCGAATACGAGGTCATGAAGGGCAAGAAATCGGTCCTCAACGACCTGAAGAAGGCCGCGCGGGAGTCCAAGGCGGTCTATCTGGCCCCCGACCCCGATCGCGAAGGGGAGGCCATCGCGCGCCACGTCGCCGATTACATTCGCGACGTCAACGGCGAGATCTATCGGGCGACGTTTAACGAGATCACGCGCAAAGCGGTGCGCGAGGCGATCGAGCACCCCACGGCGATCGACCAGAACCTGTTTAACGCCCAGCAGGCCCGCCGCGTGCTCGACCGGTTGGTGGGCTACACGCTCAGTCCGCTGCTGTGGAAGAAGGTGCGCCGGGGACTCTCGGCCGGGCGCGTGCAGTCGGTCGCGGTGCGCATGTGCTGCGAGCGCGAGCAGTCAATCCGCGATTTCAAGGTCGAAGAGTACTGGTCGATCGAGGGAATGGCCAACACGTCCGCCCCGCCCGCGTTCAAATTCCGGCTCGAGAAGATCGAGGGCAAGAAGGCCGAAATCCCGAACGAGCGGGCGGCCAACCGGATTTTTGAAGACGTGCGCGAGAAGCCTTTCGTCGTCGGCGAGGTGATCAAGAAGGAGGTGGCCAAGCATCCCTTCGCGCCATTCATCACCAGCACGCTCCAGCAGGAGGCCTCGCGCAAACTGCGCATGACCGCCCGCCAGACGATGGCCGCGGCGCAACGGCTCTACGAAGGCGTCGAATTGGGTGACCTGGGCCAGGTGGCGCTGATCACCTACATGCGGACCGATTCGACGCGGCTCTCGGGGGAGGCCATCGGCCAGATCCGGTCACACGTCGAGGGCCAGTTCGGCTCGTCCTACCTGCCGGAAAAACCCCGGGTCTATGCCTCGAAGAAAGGCGCCCAGGACGCCCACGAAGCCATCCGCCCCACCGACGTCACGATGACGCCCGACCGCTTGGCGCCGTATCTTGAGAAGCGCCTGCTCGATCTCTACACGCTTATCTGGCTGCGCTCGGTGGCCTGCCAGATGGCCAGCGCGAAGCTCGAACGCACGCGGATCGAAATCCCGGTCGAGTGCTACCTGTTTATCGCCACGGGGACGACGATGAAGTTCGATGGGTTCCTGCGGCTCTATCAGGAGGCGCGTGACGAATCCGGACGCTCCGAAAGCGACGCCGAAGGCGCCGAGCCCGTCCAGTTGCAGGAAGACGAAACGCTGCCGAAGGTGGAGCAGGGTCAGGGCCTGCAGGTGAAGGAGCTTAAGGGTCATCAGCATTTCACGCAGCCCCCGCCGCGCTTCACCGAGGCCAGCCTCATCCGCGAGCTGGAAAAACAAGGAATTGGCCGACCCTCAACCTACGCCTCGATCATCTCGGTCATTCAAGATAAGGAATACGTCCTGCGCGAAAAGGGGACGTTTCACCCGACCGAGCTGGGGTTCATCATCACCGATCTGTTGACCAAGAGCTTCCCCAAGGTCATGGATATCAAGTTCACGGCGATGATGGAAGACCAGCTCGACCGCGTCGAGGACGGTTCGGTGGATTGGGTCGAATTGCTCAACAATTTCTATGGACCTTTTTCCGAGCGGCTCGAAACGGCGGCGGTGGAGATGCGCAACGTGAAGGCCGAGGTCGTCGAAACCGAGTATAAGTGCGAGAAATGCCAAAGCCCGATGGTGGTGCGCTGGGGACGCAACGGAAAATTCATGGCTTGTTCCGCCTACCCCGAATGCCGCAACACCAAGCCGATCGAGGAGGACGTGGAGGGCAAGATCAAGATCGTCGAGGAGGAGAAAACCGATCGCGTCTGCCCCAACTGCAACAGCCCCATGGTCGTCAAGAACGGCAGGCGGGGACGGTTTTTGGCTTGTTCGGCCTATCCGGAATGCAAAACGGCGCTGCCCTACCCCATTGGGGTGAGCTGTCCGAGGGATGGATGTGAAGGCGATTTGGTCGAACGCCGATCCGGCAAGGGCAAGGTGTTCTATTCGTGCAACCAGTACCCCGAATGTCGCTACAGCCTGTTCGAACGACCTCAACTCGAGCAATGCGAGGCCTGCGGCAAGGAGCGCTTCTTTGTCGGCAAAGGGACCGCCAAGAAGGTCCTGAGCTGTGAACAGGAAGCCTGCAAGTTCGACGTCTTCGTGCCGGGGCGCAACAAGGCTTAGCCAAGCCCCGCCGCGGACCCGCCGCCCGCCCGGATATGATTCAGTTGTGAAAGTAGGCGCCGCTTCGATTATGGGTCCCCGTTGTCGAATATGATCGGCTCTCGGCTCCCGTCCCTCGGACTTTTATGTATTCGATCGGGTGTTCGCACGGTAATGGACTTGATTTTGATTGAAGAATTCGAGGACGAGGGACGGGAGCCGAGAGCCGAACCGGATGACTGCATGCGTCGTGGTGTTTGAAGTCTTTGGGGACGCATTTGCCTCTCCATCCCAATCCCGTTACTTGCCGTACTCCGATTTTTGAATCACACCCTCCCGCCCGGATATCCGACAATTCTCTTTACCATCCCGACGCCCCTCGATTAGAGTAAATGCGTCATCTCCCGGTCGCGATGCATTGTGGGGACTAGAGTTCCCCGATTCGATCCATTCACGCGAAGTGATTCATGAATCGCACGGCGCCCAACCTCTTTCACGGCACGACAATCATCGGCATCCGCAAGGACGGCCAAACGTGCATCGGCGGCGACGGGCAGGTCACGTTCAACGACATGATCCTGAAGACGGGCGCGCGCAAAGTGCGTCGGTTGCATCACGATCAGATCGTCGTGGGCTTCGCCGGGGCCACGGCCGATGCGATGACGCTGTTTGAGAAGCTGGAAGGCAAACTGCAGGAACATAGCGGCAATCTGACGCGCGCCTCCGTCGAGCTGGCCAAGGACTGGCGCACCGACCGCTACTTGCGGCGGCTCGAGGCGATGCTGGTGGCGGCCAATCGCGAGGAGATGTTGTTGCTCTCGGGCAACGGCGACGTGCTCGAGCCCGACGAGGGGGTGGTGGGGATCGGATCGGGGGGCGGCTACGCGCTTGCCGCCGCCAAGGCCATGATGGACCAGGACAACCTGACGGCCGAGCAAATCGCCCACCGGGCGCTGGAGATCACTGCCGGGATTTGCATCTACACGAACGCTCAACTGCTGATCGAGACGGTATAGGTTCGAACCATGACCGCGCCCGGATCCCGTCGCGATCGCCCGGACTTCGTTGTGAAGATCTGCGGCATCACCCGGCTCGAGGACGGCGCCGAGGCGGTCGCGGGCGGGGCCGACTGGCTCGGGTTCATCCGCTGGCCGGGATCGAAGCGATACCAGGACATCGACGAGTGCGTTGAGCTGATGCGCCGGCTCAGGGCGGTGGCGGATTCACCGTTCGAGGCCGTTGGGGTTTATGTGAACGCCGAACTGGACACGATCGAGAACGAATGCGAGCGGCTGGGGCTCGACCGGATCCAATTGCACGGGGACGAGCCGGCGGAGTTTGCCGCGCGGCTGTCGCGACCGGTCGTCAAGGCCATCCGGGTCCGCGATGCCGCCTCCCTGAGCCAGGCCGATGCATTCGCGGACTGCGATTTGCTTACCGACGCCTACGTGCCCGACCAACCCGGCGGCACGGGCCGGAGTTACGATCATCGGCTGGTGGAGGAGCTGGTTTCACGGCGCAGGGTGATCGTCTCGGGGGGATTGCGGCCCGAAAACGTCGGTGAAGTCATCCGCGCGTTGCGTCCGTGGGGGGTCGATGTCTCCAGCGGCGTCGAGCGCGCCCCCGGCGTCAAGGATCACGCTCGGCTGCGGACATTTCTCACGGAGGCCCGCCAAGCGATCCGCGAAACGGCCATGTCAGCTAGACAGGGGAAGCACTGATCACGATGAAGAAATCGTTTCTATCCGCCGCGCTGTTTCTCTTTCTGGTGCATGCCGTGCCCGCCGGAGATAAGCCAACCCCGGTCATCCCGCTGGACCTGTTGGAGAATGAACCGTCCAAATCGGCGGTCGCTCCGCGGGGCAATGCCCCTGTCGAGCAGGCAATCCCGCAGATCATCCTGGACAGAACTCAAGCCCAGCTCGAGCAGATCCGCCTCACCCGGACTCGCGCCTACAGCGAGTCGGCCGGCGATCGGTCCGTGATTCAGCGGGTGCTTCCGGTGGGCGGCGGGCCCTTGATGCCGGCGGTGCTTGACTCCGGCATGACACTCCGATTCCGACTGATTCCACCCCAGGGCTGGACCATCATCAGCGTCGAAGAAGCGAGTCTGGTGAGCGTGCTGGATCAGCGGGGCGTGCCTCTGGACTTGGCGGCCGGCGGGCGGGTGCCCAGCCGGCGCGCCGACCCCGGCTTCGCGGTGGTCAGCGCGGCCGACGACCTGGCCGAAGCCCCGACCCTTGAACTGCACGCGGCTCTGCCCCCACGCGCCGATGAGGGCCTGGCCAAGGTTGCCGCCCAGTTTAGGGTGACGACCGGCCAGCGGGTGCGGCACAGAGTCGCCAATATCCGAAACCTCGTCGGCCGCGGCCTTGCGTTGCCCGAAGGCGACCCAAAGTTCGATTTGGTGATCGAGGAAGTGGGCGAGGATGCCGTCGTGATCCGCGCCGTGGGCGACGTTGACTGGATCGGCGCGTTGCATTTTGCCAATGCCGGCGGCGAAGCGTTGGACCCATATCTCTCGGACGCCGGCGTGGACCGCCGCGACGGCCGGATCCAGAAAACCTGGCGCTTCGGTTTTTTCGAACTGCCCGGCGTCATCCGGCTGCTGATCGATCACTTCACCGCGATCCGCGAAGAGAGCGTCGTGTTCGAGCGGGAAGAAATCCAACTCCCATGACCGATTGCATCGGGTCATTGACAGTCAACGCGTGGCCGGGGATCATCCAAGGTTGCGCGGGCCAGTCCGAGCGATGGCACGCGGCGCCGCCCAAAAATTATACTGGCGGCTCCACCCGCGCTGCCTCCGCCCGCGGTGGCTTTCGAGTCCCGTTTTGCCGGTGGGGTCGTAGCCATCGGCGGCGAATAAGGAGTGAACGATGTCCGTAAACGTGAAGAAACTGCTTGATGGGATGGTCAAGGTCGATGCGTCGGACTTGCACCTCAAAGTCGGTTCGCCGCCGATGATTCGGCTTCACGGCCAGCTCCATCCGGTCGACCACCCCCAGCTGACGCTCGAAGATACCGAGGACGCCAACCGGCTCATGATGCCCGAGCGGTGCCTGGAACAGTTCAAGCGTGATGGAACCACCGATTACTCGTACGGCCTCACGATGACGCAACGGTTCCGTGTCAACTGTTACCATCAGCGCGGCGCCAAGTCGCTGGCCATTCGCAAACTCGTTTCCAAGAAGGTGACATTGGAAGACCTCAATCTGCCGGCGCAGTTGGCCAAACTGGCCGCTCTGCACCGTGGGCTGGCGCTGGTGACCGGCATCACGGGCTGCGGCAAGACCTCGACCCTCGCCGCGATCATCAATATCATCAACGAGAAGCGGCGCGAGCACATCATTACGATCGAGGACCCGATCGAGATCGTTTACGCCGATGATAAATGCATTATCGATCAGATCGAGGTCCACCAGGACGTCATCGACTTCAGGTGTGCGCTGCGACACGCGTTGCGTCAAGACCCCGACATCATTTTGCTGGGCGAGCTGCGCGACCGCGAGTCGATCGAGGTGGCCATGCACTGCGTCGAAACCGGCCACTTGGTATTCTCCACCCTGCACACGCCCGACGCGCGTCAGACCGTGACACGGCTGACCCATTACTTCACTACCGATGAACAAGAGCTGATTCTGGACCAGATCTCCAAAAACATGAAGGCCGTGATCTGTCAACGTCTGCTTCTGAGGAAGGGGGGCAAGGGACGCGTGCCCTGCTGCGAGATCCTATTCAACAATCCGATCATCGGGAAGCTGATCCGGGAAGAGCGGATTGACGACATCCAACAGGTGCTGCGCAACGGCGATGAGGGGATGATGACCTTTGATATGCACCTGGTCCAGCTGGTGAAGGGCGAGGTCGTGACCGAAGAGGAAGCCTACAAGGTGGTCGAGGACGAGGCGGCGTTCCGGCGTCTATTGAAGGGCAAGTCCGCCGGCTCCGATCGGGGCGGGTTGATCTGAGCGAGGGCCGGACGATACGATGATCGAATGCCGGCAACTCTCCAGACATTACCAAATGGGCGATCACCTCGTCCGCGCGTTGGACGGCGTTGACCTGCTGGTGGATCAGGGGGATATGGTTGCGATCCTCGGGTCTTCGGGTAGCGGTAAATCAACCCTAATGAATATCCTGGGCTGCCTGGATACCCCCACTCACGGCCAGTATCTGTTGGATGGGGAAGACGTCTCGGATTTGCATGACGATGAGCTGGCGCGGGTGCGCAACCGCAAGATCGGTTTCGTTTTCCAGCAGTTCAACCTTTTGCCGCGGGCCACGGCGTTGCAAAACGTGGGGGTGCCCCTGTTTTATCGCGGCGAGGCGCGGCCGAACGGACCGGCCCGCGAGGCCCTGGAACAGGTGGGGTTGGGCAATCGGCTGAATCATTACCCCAACCAGCTTTCGGGCGGACAGCGCCAGCGCGTGGCCATCGCGCGGGCGTTGGTGACCGCCCCGGCGATGATCCTGGCCGATGAGCCGACCGGCAACCTGGATTCGACCACCGGTGAAGAGATCATGCAGCTTTTTCACAAGCTGCACGCCCAGGGGGCGACGCTGATCATCGTCACCCATGAACCGCACATCGCCAAGTATTGCGCCCGCCAAATCCACCTCAAAGACGGCCGCATCACCGAGGACACCCGCCGGCAAGCGCCCGGAGAAGCGCTGGCTTGAATTAGACGGGCGGGAGCCGAGCGATTCGTTCGTGAATCCGACCTCCGACCCCCGCCCTCGATCCCGGCGCGCTTCCCTCTCACAGGGGCTTTTCAGCCACGGCCGGGCATCCAGCGGCGTGCGTTGTTAGGGGAGCCGTTGGACAAACTCGCGATGCAATCACCCCCGCGCCAGCCCCAAGCAGGCCGCCGTCCGAGCCGGGAGAACCTACCCGGCAGTCTAGGCTTTGCACCGTTAACTTTTCATCCCCCCAACCGTCTCGGGTTACGGTATAGATCCCGTCGCCCGAAGCGACCACCGGACACGCGATTTTTTTCATCGATCCGCTCTACAAAAACAACGGTGGCGGGTCGTCACAACGCAAACCAGTGGCTCCAACCGCACCGAAACCCCGACGGGAGCAAATACAAATTCAAAACCGGATACAAAGACATGGCGCACAAAGGGCACATCGGTTTCCAGGATCACGGGGACCCGGTTTATTATCGGGACATACGGATAAAGGTGATGGATTAGACCAGCTTCGGCGGAGGCATCATCTATTAGGGCCGACGGAAACCAGGCCAAGCTGGTCAAGTCAGTTTAAGTTCTTGGCGCCGGTGCCTCGGCCGGCCACGCCAGCCAGGATGAATAACCTGTTTGATCATACGAGTTAAACATGACAAACGACCCATAACGGGTGTCTTCGGGCAGTCCTGAGATGGTTAGCCGGTGAACCTCAATCTTGCGTCGCTTGGTCGGCATGGAAATGTCCTTTTTACTTGTCTCGGGATACTCAAATCAACCCGGCCCGCTCGGCGTAGGCGAAGACGTCGCCCGCCTCGATAATCGGCAGGATGTCGCCCAGAGGATTGAGCGGATGCTCGACGCTTCGGGTCAGGTTGTGGATCGTATTGGCTTTCAGGTCGATCAGCGCTTCGTCCCCTGTGGCGAAGGCGTCCATCAGGCTTGCGGGCGTTTCGTATGGGATCAGATAGCCGCCGTTGACGCAGTTGCGGAAAAAGATGCGGGCGTACGATTCGGCGACCACGGCCTCGATGCCTGCCTCGCGCAGGGCGAACGGGGCGTGTTCGCGCGAGGAGCCGCAGCCGAAGTTCTTCCCGCCCAGGACGATCTTGTAGTCGCTGACGAACTCGTTCTCGCGCACGAACGGGACGTTGCCTTGCGGCAGACCGGCCTCGGCGGGAGGGACCGAACTGAGCGCATGGCGGCCGAAGAACTTGCGCTCCTCGGGGTCGGTCAGGCTATAGACCAGATGCTCGGCCGGGATGATCTGGTCGGTGTCGATGTTGTCGCCGACGATGTATATCTTGCCCTTGATCTCTTTTTTCATGTTGTCATCTGGACCCCCACTTTGACCTTGGAACCGTTCTCCGTATACCGACTCCGTAATCTTAGGTTCATTCGACGCACGTGTCAACGCTCGCGACAACCCTTCATGTTGAACGCCTCCAGCGGCGCACTGCTTGACGTGCGAGCGTTCGCCGGTCGTCGCGGACCGATGCCGTGCCCGAATCATTCGTTGACCGCGCCATGTTTCAGGCCGATAATCCCCATCGGTTGGATAAAATCGAATCACCTTGATCGACCACTTGGAGAAAGGCGGGCGAGATGAACATTCGTCGACAACAACGACCAAGCCGATGGGCCGCGTGTGTGGGGTTTGCTCTCTTACTGGCGGTACAAACGGTGACGCCCCCTTCAGCCCGCGCCGATGCGCACACTGCGGTGGTCGGTGAGGAGGCCATCACCAAAGAGAGTTTCCTCGTGCCGATGCGCGATGGAGTGATGCTGGAGGTCAACCTTTATCGCAGCCCTGAAATCACCGAGCCCTCTCCCGTGCTGCTGCTTCGGACGCCCTATGACCAGGAATACTTCGAGCCCCATGCTCGACGCGTTGCGGCCGCGGGATACATCGCGGTCACTCAGGATTGTCGCGGGCGATATGGATCGGGTGGCGAGTTTGGGCTGTATTGGGCGGAAGGCCGCGATGGTTTTGATACGGTTCTGTGGATCAAGGAGCAGGATTGGTGCAACGGCAAGCTTGGGACGTGGGGAGGCTCCTACATGGGCGCGGTGCAGTGGCTGGCCGCGGCCGATTGGGCGCCGATTGACGCCGTCACGGCCTCCGGTTCGGCCATGAACTTTTACTATAACATCCACCTGGGCGGCGCGTACCTCATGGCGCACGTCCGCCAAGGCTTCAATGGTGACTTGCTGAACGCTCCACCGGAGCCGGGGAAAGCCGAGGATTGGTCGGAGTGGTACTTCTATCTGCCGCTGACGGAAATCGACAAAGTCGTCGGTCGGCCCTCCCCGTGGCGAATGAGTCTGATTAAGCACAACAAGCCCGACGGGTTCTGGAAGGGGACCGACGCTTCCCTGGACGTTGAGCACATGAACTTCCCGGCCCAGCATTTTGTTGGGTATTACGATTTTTTCCTGCGCGAATCGGTCCGGAATTTCCAGCGCATGCGCCGTAGATCGGCGACCGCGTTCTCGCGGGATAACCAGCAATTGGTTTTAGGACCTTGGGACCACAGTGGACCGAGCGTGACCAAGGTGGACGACGTGGTTTTTGGGGAGTCCGCGAAGCTGGACGAGTTGGGAGAGAATTTGGCCTGGTTTGACCGTTTCTTAAAAGGCATCGGCTCGGACAAACCATTCCCGCGCGTGCGGTATTTCATGATGGGTGAAAACGCGTGGCGCACGGCCGCGGATTGGCCCCCGCCCGAATCCAGTCCGACGCCCTTCTATCTACATTCGGGCGGCCATGCCAACACGCGAAAGGGCGACGGCCGACTCGAGAGCTTTCCGTCCACCGCCCTCCAACCATCCGACACCTTCGTCTCCGATCCCGACGACCCGGTTTTGGCGGCGCCGGCGCATGGCAAGGAGTACGTCAACCGCTTCGGTCCGTTCGATCAGCAACTCGCTCAGGACCGCGAGAACGTGTTGGTTTACTCGACGCCGCCGCTCGACGAACCCGTTACCTTTGCCGGCGAACTCAGCGCACAGCTTTATGTCTCGGCCGATACGCCGGATGCAGATTGGGTGGTCAAGGTGATCGACCTCCACCCGGATGGTTTCGCGCACCCGTTGGCGACCGGCATCCTGCGCGGAAGCGCGCGCGAGTCCGAACTACACCGTTCCCCCCTCGAACCGGAAAAGGTTTACCTGATCAACGTCGACCTCGGCCACGCGGCGGCGCGCATTGATCCTGGACATCGACTATGCGTTCAGATCGCCGGGAGCAATTTTCCCATCTACGATCGCAATCTCAACACCGGCGAGGGACCCACGGGCACCCGCGCGCTGGTTTCCACCGAGCAAGTTCATCATACCCCACTGCGGCCCTCCCTGGTGTGGCTGCCTCTTGTGGAGAGCGATGTGGCCCGCTGATCGGGCAAACCCGTACCGATAAGATTGAATTCGGCTCGCGGCTTCAGTCAGTTATTGAAGATAGGCGAGATGAATCCCTGGTTCGAGTAACTAAGCATGCCATTGCTGATCGTTCCATTACTGGGATCGTAAACATAGCCTGCCCAGCGATCTTCCTGCGGGACGTTCACAAGCGTCCACCAGTTTACGTCCGGGCCGGCGCTTTCGATGATCCACCTCAAGTCATGAGAAGACAGTCCCTGGACCGCCCAATTGAAAAACCCCCAACGATCGTCGTTATTGAGCCTCACCGTGTAGACAAATGACTTCGGGACCCCGGCGTCCTCCT
>CAUZJO010000104.1:0-17175 GCA_963580245.1 Candidatus Sumerlaeia bacterium
GCGGCGGTTTTTAATTATCTTTTGCTGCGTCTGGCGCAAATCACGAGTCGAAAACGGATGCCTCTGGTTCACCCGAGTTCAGCTCTGATCGGCTGGGCTGCTTGAGCAGGGCTTTTTCAGGATCGACTATTCTAAATGAACAGCATCACGTCCGCCTTTCGAAAAAAGTTGGAGGAATCCAGCGGGCAGTCAAGCACGCCAAGCGTGAATCGCCCCCGGACCGCGCATGAGGTCGAGGTCATTCGTCACCTCCCACCCAGGCAGGTCGTTCCACTGCCCGGCCGGACCAATCACCGTTCTTTTCGCTTTAAGGTCCGTAGCACTTCGCGTGAACCCGCCGCCGGGCGATCGCGGGGCCGTCTGAATTTCGCGCTGGCCTCGTGCTGCGTGACGGGGCTGGTGATGGGGTATTGTCTGCCTCACCTGGGTCAGGGCTCCGCCGGAGCCAAAGGCGTCCAGCGGGAAGCCGCTCCCAATCTAGACGGACCGCTCGAGACGGATCCCCAACCGGTAGCTGGACCGTCGATGGCGGCGAACGACTCGCGGCGGATCGGGCCCGACATCCAAGAGGATCCATATTCACAAGCTCGGGCGGTCTTGGGTACGACCCAGCCCGATCCAACCGCGTCCCGCGAAGTCTCGCCAGGGCAGGCCTTGGCGGATCCCTCATTGCCGATCATCGAGGAAGTGCTGTATGAGGCCACGCCGCTGCCAGGCAGCGGCACGGAGACCTATCGACCCCGGTCGCGTCAAACGTCGCCCAACGGTTCAAGGATCATGCACCCCGTCTCCCCAAAGCGTGGCGCAACCGCCCCCGTCGGCGACGCGCCGGCGCGTCTGCGCGTGGAGGGCATCTTCTGGGACCGCGTGCGGCCGCTGGCGTTGATTAACGACAAAATCGTGGAAATCGGTTCGGAGATTGATGGGGCCAAGGTGGTTGCCATCAAGCCCACTTCGGTGACCCTCAATGAACACGGCCGGGAGCGGGTGATTCAGCCCTAGTGCCCGCGGCGCATCCCGGTCGCCTCATTCCCGCGGAGCAAGAATTGGGAAGCCATGAAACCATATGGGCCCCAACCCGGCATAGTACTGCTCGCCCTATTGGGCGTTTGCTGGTGGTCGGCCGGTGCCGGGGATGCCGCGGAAGTCGATTTTACGCAGCCCGCTTTCGTGAATCACAACCACAGATGGGACCTGGATGAGAACCTGCCCGAGATTCAGGCGGAGGACGGTAACGTCCGGCTGGTCACCGTCGGGTTTGGGACTTGGCTGGCGGTCTGGGATTCGAACTACTCGTTCGGAAACACCGTCGGCAACGATCATGACATAATCTGCGCGGCCTCAACGGATTCGGGCCGCAGTTGGACTCCGTCGCGGCCTGTAAACAATAACTCCGGCAGCGACCAGGGCTCGGATCGGTACCCGGACCTGGCCGCCGACGCCGCGGGAAGCTGGTTGGCCGTCTGGCAATCGATCACCACTGACGGTGCCCCCCTGTTCAAGGATTTCGACATACTGTTCGCGCGATCGTCGGATAACGGCGGGTCATGGTCCAACCCCGCGCCCCTCAACCCCAACCAGGGCAGTGAGGAGCACGATGACACTTTCCCGCAGGTGGCATCGACCGGCCCCGGGCGGTGGCTGGTCGTATGGGAGTCCGCGGACGATCTGGGCGGAACAATCGGCAACGATGACGATATTCTGTTCGCCCTCTCCGATGACAACGGCGTGAATTGGGACCCTGCTCAACCAATCAACAATAACGCAACGGGAGACGCCGGAGAGGACCTGTTTCCGGACATTGCCGGGGACGGGGGCCAGGTCTGGCTGGCCGTTTGGCAATCCAATGGGCCGGTGCTCGGCGAGACCGCGACGGAGTCAGGCAATCCCGACATCTTCATGGCACGCTCCGGGGATGACGGTCAGACCTAGTCGGAGGCGACGGCGCTCAATTCCAACGCCTCGGGCGTACGCAGCAGCGATCGCTTGCCGCGCGTCGCAACCAACGGGACGGGCCGCTGGATCGTTGTCTGGGAATCCGGCGCGACCTTCGACGATACGATCGGGGCGGACCGCGACGTGCTCTATGCCGTTTCGGATGATGACGGTGCCTCGGGGACGGAGGCTCGGGCACTCAATAAGAACGCCGCCACAGACGGCGAGCGACATGATTTCGCGCCGCGTATTCATTCGGACGCCAAGGGAAACTGGATCGTCGCCTGGCACAACGAGAGCTTTACCGGGGATGCGCTCGCGGGGGCGTTCGAGAAGGACGTCTTGATGGCGTGCTCCAGCGACGGCGGCGAGACCTGGAGCGACCCGGCGTTTCTGACCGATTCGATGACATCGGACACGGGCAACGATACGCTGGCGAGTCTGGCGTCGGACCCGGCCGGACGCTGGATGGTGGCCTGGCAATCGACCGAAAAGTTTGGTACCGATCCCGGAAACGACGACGATATCCTCGTCTCCAGATATCTCGCCGGCCTCGGTGAAACGGCGATCCGACTCTGGAACGTCTACGAGTAGTGCCCGTCTGGTCCCGCGCCTTCAACCGCCTCGCTGTTCTCAGTCTCAGTCTCAGTTTTTAAGTGGATTCGCCCGTCTTACGGCCGCCCCGGCGTCGGCGTCGCTTTTGGGTTCCCTCCGGGGGTGGCGCCGCTTCTCTTTGAGCGGGCCGCTTCTCCTCCTCGGGCAAGGGGGGTGGTGCGTGCAGCGTCTCCTGGTAGAAATCGTCCAACAGCATCGCGATGACGGCCAGTTCGTCGTCATTCTCGCCCAGACTGCGCGCCAGCGGGAGCATCCGCTGCATGCGCTCGACGTGGAGCCGATCGCGCGCGCGCAGCCGGGCCTCCAGTTGGGCGACGACGCGCTGGGAGACGATCGTTTCCACGTCCTCGTCGGTGGGCACCGGGCGGGGCTCGAACGCCACCTTGAACCGCTTGGCCAGGCGCAGCAACTGGGACTCTTCGACCGGAGAGACCAGGGATACGGCGATCCCGGCGGCCCCGGCGCGTCCGGTCCGGCCCGCGCGGTGAATATAGAGCTCGGCTTCCTCGGGGAGTTCGTAGATGTAAACGTGGGAGAGATTGGGGATATCGATTCCGCGCGCCGCAACGTCGGTGGCGACCAGCAGCCGCAGTTGCCCGCGCTTGATGCGGTCCATCACCTTCTCCCGGTCCGACTGGCGCAGTTCGGAGGTCAACTGGTCGGCGTCGTAGCCGAAACGCTGCAAGACGGTCGCCACGTAGTTGACCCGCTGCTTAGTGTTGCAGAAAATCAGCGCCGAGGCGGGGTTCTCGACCTCAATGATTCGCACCAGGCAGCGGTCTTTGTCCATCGGCGGCACGACGTAATAGAGGTGATCCATCTCGCTGACGTGGACGTTGTCGCGGCTGAGGCTCAAAAAGTCGGATGCGTTCAAGAACTCACGGGCCAACCGGCGCACGCTGTCGATAAACGTGGCCGAGAACATTGAGCCCTGACGGTTCCGGGGCAGGTAGGACTGAATCTGCTTCATGTCCGGATAGAAACCCATCGACAGCATGCGGTCGGCCTCGTCAAAGACCAGGTAGCGCAGGCGGTTGAGTTTCAAGGAACCCCGCAACAGGTGATCGAGAATGCGGCCGGGCGTCCCGACCACTAGTTGCGCCCCATCGCGGAAACCATCGAGCTGCGCACCGTAGGCCACCCCGCCATAAACGGCCAGCGTGTGGAGGCCGGAGCTTTTACCTAGGATCTCGGCCTCGCGCGCGACCTGGACCGCCAGCTCGCGGGTCGGCACCAGGACCAGGGCCTGGCAAAAGGCGGCGTCCGGGTCGATCTGCTCGAGGATCGGCAGGATGAAGGCACCGGTCTTGCCGCTGCCGGTACGGGCCTGGACCATCATGTCGCGTCCGGCCAGCAGGTAGGGGATGGCGCTTGACTGGACCGGCGTCAGTTCGGGCCAGCCCACTGCGGCGACCGCCTCGCGCATCATCGGCGTTAAGTCGGCCAGCTTGAGGGGTGGCAGGGGGTTTTCGGGCTCCAATATATGTTCGCGCGGCGAGGTCTCCTCGCTGGATGGGGTCGGCGATTCCTCTTGCGGAGTTTCGCGCGAATCACTTGGATCGGACTGAGCCATGTTTGGATTATACTTTCTGAGTGCGAGGATGACCAGGAACCAACTCGAAGGGGGCCGGACCCGGATTGTTTCGCTGATCGTACCACTAATAAAGTGAAAAGGCGAACCCGGTTCGGCGACTATTTGAGACCGATCGATTCGCCGTTGATTCTCCGGGCTGATTTGGTCTAACCTAACCTTATCATCCCCTTCATCCGTTGTCGCCGGTTTCCCGAGTTGGTCGGAGGTGGATGATGCTTTCGGAGTGTATCGATGAATCGTCCCGCCTCGCGCCAGAAACCCCCGGGAAACGCGCCCGCGCCCGATCGCGCAAGCCTGCTGCGCATGTATGCGACGATGCGCCTGATTCGCACGTTCGAGGATCGGGTGCATCGGTTGGTCTCGGAGGGCAAAATTGTCGGGGCGGCGCATCTGTCGGCGGGGGAAGAAGCGGTCGCGGTGGGAGTCATGTCGGCGTTACGGCCCGATGACATGATCGGTTCCACGCATCGTCCCCACGGCCATTGCATCGCCAAGGGGATGGATCTGAAGGGGATCGTGGCCGAACTGCTGGGCCGCGCGACCGGGGTATGCAAAGGCAAAGGCGGGTCGATGCATCTGGCCGACCCCGGCGTCGGCATGTTGGGGAGCGCCCCGATCGTGGGCGCGGGCATTCCGATCATGACCGGGGCCGCTTTGTCGGCGAAATACCGCGCCAGCGGCCAGGTCGCCGTCTGCTTTTTCGGCGACGGGGCGACGAACCAAGGGACGTTTCACGAAGCGCTGAACTTGGCTGCGGTTCTGGAGCTGCCCTGCATCTACGTTTGCGAGAACAACCTCTACGCGGACACCACGTCGATTGATTTCGCGATGAGGGTCGAGAACGTCGCGGACCGGGCGGCGGCGTATGGCATCCCCGCGACCATCGTCGACGGCCAGAACGTCGTCGAGGTTTACCGCGCGGCCAAGGCGATCGTCGAGCGCGCCCGCGCCCAAGGGACGCCCCACCTGCTGGAGGCCAAGACGTATCGCTATTACGGTCATTACGAAGGCGACAACCAAAAGTATCGCACGAAGGAAGAGATCGAGACCTATCGCCGGCGCGATCCGCTCAAGATTTTCGCCGAGGAGATTGCGCCCGCGGCGGGCATCGGCGAGGGCGACCTTCAAGCGGCGGACACGCGCGCCCTCGAGCAATTCGATGAGGCCCTGCAATTCGCCGAGGCCTCGCCTTATCCCGACCTCGGCGAGTGCCTGAGCGACGTTTTCGTCCAGCAATGAGGGAGTGTAGGCCTGCATCATGACCGACCGAACCATCACCTACCGACAGGCGATCAACGAGGCCCTGGGCGAGGAGATGGAACGCGACGGGACCGTGTTCCTGATCGGCCAGGACATCGCGGGCGCGCCGCAAACCGATGACCCCCAACGCGCCGATGCCTGGGGCGGGGCGTTTGGGGTGACCAAGGGTCTGCTGGGCCGATTCGGCCGCAAGCGCGTGATCGACACGCCGATCAGCGAGTCGGCGATCATCGGCGCGGCGATCGGCGCGGCCGCCACCGGCCTGCGCCCGGTGCCCGAACTGATGTACGTCGACTTCATCGGCGTGTGCCTGGACCAGGTCGGCAATCAGGCCGCCAAGATGCGCTACATGACGGGCGGGCAAGTCAAGGCACCGCTGACGATCCGCACGATGATGGGCGCGGGCCTCGCCGTCGCCGGCCAACATTCCAACGTGCTCTATTCGATTTTCGCGCATTACCCGGGCCTCAAATGCGTGGCGCCCTCAACGCCCGCCGACGCCAAGGGCCTGCTCAAGGCCTCGGTTCGCGACGACGATCCGGTCGTCTTTTTCGAACACAAGAACCTGTACAACGATAAAGGACCGGTGCCCGAGGGCGAGCATCTGGTTGCGCTGGGAAAGGGCAGAGTCGTGCGCGAGGGCGGCGACGCGACGGTCGTGGCAATCTCGCAAATGGTGAAAGTCGCCGTCGCAGCGGCCGACATGCTGAGCCAGGCAGGGATCGAAATCGAGATCATCGACCCGCGCACGCTCGTTCCGCTCGACGAAGACCTGATTCTGGAATCGGTCCGCAAGACGGGCCGGTTCATCGTCGTGGACGAGGACCACCCGGTCTGCTCGATGGCCGGCGATCTGGTCGCGCGAGTCTGCGAGAGGGCCTTCGACGCCCTAAAATCACCACCCCGAACAATCACCCCGCCGCACGTCACCGTGCCGTTTTCGCCACCGCTGGAAAAGGCGTACCTACCCTCGGCGGACAGAGTGGCCTCGGTCATCGGGGATCTCGTTCGCGCACCCGCCCGGGAAGCTTGATCGCCTGTTGGGGTCCACGGCATGAATCGCAAGTGGGCGAAAGACAACAACGTACGGATCGCGGTCGAAGGCGCCAAGCTGAACCTTCGCTCTGAAATGTGCGCTGTCTTGCTCGGGGACGTAGCGGCGTTGTTCTCCATCCTGAGCACTCCAGCCCATGCTGATGGTCAGCTCATTAGGGAAGGTGATTTATCTAGACGGAGGGGGCGAAAAAACTCGGCTACTCGCTTGCTCATTAGTATCGTCTTCAGAGGACCAAGTCGAGTTCGTCGATGAGTGGATCGATCTTCGGTGTTGTCTGCGCGGGCAGGGGTCCGGAAGCCCGTGTCGATCGTGCGCGAGTCGGCATGCTGTCGTGTTTTGGGTCGGTCGGTGGAAATGTTTCGGGCCCAGGTTCGTTTTGGCGTTGCCTGGCCGATTCAGGCCATGATGGAGAATCCCGAAAAGGGCCAATTCGCGGTTTCGGACGGGGTATCCATCCGGTCGGCGTTATCCATGAAAAAAGCTCTTGAATTTGTACACTGGCTGGACCAACAATCAGTCAAGCATGTGACAAATGCGCTCCACTTTGTCGAGTTGGAAATCTTGATTGGCTGGAAGGAAGGGACGTGGACCGAAACCACTCGTACTCGACCTCGCGAACCATTCTCTCGATCGAGGATCGGTGGATTCGTGGATATGATTCTTGAGGTGCGGCCCCTCTAGATGAGGCAAGTTTTAGCGATTATACTGGCCCTGATTCCGATCACGGCGGTCAGCATGGTTTCGGGCGGTGAGTTAAGAACAAAGGCGTCAAGAATCGTTTGGGCGCCTATACCCCGGCGCCGAGTGTGCGCGCCGGGAAAAGGAGCATATCATAAGCAAAAGACCCGCGGCTTTCACCCTCATCGAACTTCTGATCGTCGTGGCCATCATCGCCATTCTGGCGGCGATCGCGGTGCCGAACTTCCTGGAAGCCCAGATGCGAGCCAAGGTGGGCCGAATCAAGTCCGACTTGCGAACGGTGGCGGTGGGGATCCAGAGCTACCAGGTCGATCACAACCAACCCCCGCCCTCCAACTATACCAGCGGGCTGGGATTCGCCCATTGGTGGGTTTGGCTGAAGATGGGCAACGTGGAGGGTGGCGCCGGTATGTTCTTAACAACTCCCATCGCTTACCTGACAACGCTTCCACTGGACATCTTCAATCCGTCGCTCAACGGCGCCCGCGACAACGGCATGGTTCCGGTCGATTTTATTGGTTTTAACTACTTCTACTTTGGGAAGGAAGAAGACGGCAAGCATCTCGTGAGCTGTTGCCACGGCTTTCATCCGGCCAACGATCCGGTCGCCAGCGAACTCTACGGCGACCGGATCTATCACTGGTCGATCTTCAGCCCCGGCCCCGACTTGGCGTGGTACCTCAGCAACAAGTCGATGATTTACGACCCCACCAACGGGACCGTCAGCGCGGGCGACATCGGGTACTTTGACGCAATCGGATTGTTCGGCGGATAGGCGGACGCGATGGGGGAGTAAGGACGTGACCGTCCACCACTGCCAGAAGGCGATGCGGATCGCCGCCACGCGCGCCAAATGATCGAACTTGTGATGGCCCGGCCGGGGGTGTAGAAGGGGGTGAACGGTCATGTGGAGACGGCGTTCGATATGCGGTCGGGTAACGCGGTTCTTCGGCGTGGTTTAATCGTAATGATGGAATCGCACGCGAGTGCGCACCCAAGATTAAGGAGTCCTTCATGAAGGCTTTCGCGTTGTCACTCATTGCTCTATCGGCCGCGCTGGGCGTCCCGGTTTTCGCGGCGGGCGGGACGTTTTACGAAGACCAGGCACCCGACACGGTGGACTTGACCGACCTGGCCGAGCGGGCGTGGGAGCCGTTGATGCGGTGGGCGGAGGACCGGGAGCTTTATCCTCGGGGTTCGGCCTCGCCGTTGGCGCCCAACCGCGGGGTGCTCGGGCCGAAGTACATGGAAGCGTTGCCGATGATCCGCGTGATGACCGGGACCGACCGCGACATCGCGCGCGAGCAGGCGATGTTGGCGGGGTATGATGAGGAGACCGGCGAGGACGGATTGTTTTACACGCCGCCGCTGGACCAGATGACCGAACCGTGGGCGTCGGTCTATGGCCAGGGACGGATGATGTTGGCGTGGATGGCGTATTACCATCTCACCAAAGACGAGAAATATCTGGACAGGATCGCGAAGATGGCCGAACGCATGCGGGAGATCGCGATCGTCAAAGATGACTACGCCTACTATCCGACCGAGTTGATCGAGAACGCTTACTTCGTCTTTTCGATTCGCAAGTCGGGATGGAAACGGACCGACGAACCACGGGCCATTCACAAGTTGCGCGAGGACCAGCCGTTGGACATGGGCAATCGCGAAGGCCACCAGTTCGACTCCAAGATGGGCATCCCGGCCTATATCGGCGGCGCCTTGCGCGGGTTTCCGCGCTGGTACGTGATGTCAAAAGACGCCGGAACATTGGAGCTTTCGGAGAAACTCGTGCGGTTCCTCGTCAAGCCGGAGATGTGGCAGGCGTTTGGCCGGCCGGCCGAATTCGGCGGCGCGCCGCGGGCGCATTACAGCGGTCATCTCCACGCGCATACGATCGCGTTGCGCGGGATTCTCGACCATGCCCAGGTCGTCAACGACCGGTCGCTGATGGATTTCGTCAAGTCCGGCTACGAGTGGACCCGGGAATTCGGCATCGCGGAGATCGGCTGGGTTCCCGAATGGACCAACAACAACTTCTGCGAAGGCTGCCAGATCGCGGACGTGGTGGCCTTGGCGATTCATCTTTCGGACCTGGGCGTGGGGGACTATTGGGAGGACGTCGACCGCACCGTGCGCAACCAGTTGATCGAAAGCCAGCAGGTATGCGACTTGCCCGACGTCAATGGGAAATGGGCGGCGGCCGCGACGCCGACGATGATGCTGGATCGCGACGGATCCAGTTGTTGTACGCCCAACTGCGCCCAAGCCGTCTATTACGCGTGGGAGAGCATCATCCGTTTCAACGCCGGCCGCGCCACCGTGAACCTGTTGCTCAACCGCGCCTCGCCGTGGATGGACGTGCATAGCTACCTGCCGTACGAGGGCAAAGTCGTCCTCAAGAACAAACAGGCCGAGCACGTCGCCGTGCGGATTCCGTTGTGGGTCGACAAGGGGGCGGTCCGCTGCCGCGTCGGCGAAACCTCGGTGGACCCCGCCTGGCTTGGGAATTACCTGCTCATCGACGCGCTGGAAAAGGACTCGATCGTGACCGTCGAGTTCCCGATGGTCGAACGAACGATGAAGGTCCCACCGCTCACGGGAACGCATGACGGCGGGGCCGGCCCGGTGCACGGGATCGAGTATACGATCCACTTCAAGGGCAACACGGTGATCGACATCGGCCCGCGCTTCGATGGCTGGAACAAAGGCAAGGGACCCAAATCGATCGTGCAGACTTATCAGCGCGACCATTACCGGTCCGACCAGGCACCGATGAAAACTAAACGGCAATACGTCTCGGACGTCCTGATCCCCTGGCAACCCGAATAAAGACTCCCGATAAAGAATCCCGCATGATCCGCCCCGGACCGATCACCGTCCTCCTAGCGTGTCTCGCGTGGGCCATCGCGGCGACGCCGGCGGTCTGTTCGGACGTTGCCGTTCGGAACGGCGGCTTTGAAGAGCTTGGGCCCGATGGGTTTCCCGTCGGATGGCATTTCACCAAGGCCACCGAACCGATCCACGAGGAAGGCGGCAACGTCAAGGTGGAGGTGGCCGAAGGGATGGCCCACGGCGGGGATCGATGTGTTATGCTGACCGGCGACTTCTCGTCGTTTCCCTGTTTTCTTGATCAAGACCTGACCCCCGAGGGGAAAGGCCCGTTGCCGCCGCGAGGGACCATTTCGTTCTGGTATCGCATCCTGGAAGGGACGGTGCAGCGTCCGGCCGTGACGTGCATGGCCGTGAATCCGGAACATCGCGACTATCCGGGGGGATTCTTTGTGCCGCTCAGTTTTGCCTCCGATGGCGCCTGGCATTACGCGGAAATGGGATATGATCTCAGTCATGGAAAGACGTGGTCGCCGGTCGACGGACAGTACTATCAGAATGACTCGGCCACCGTACGAATCTATCTGATGAGTTTCGAGAGTTTTTATCCGGCCCGGACGAAATTTTTGGTCGATGATGTCCAGTTTCATCCGCAAGACCCTGTCTACTTTGCGCCCCGCTTGTTCCATGTCGTGGAAACGGGTGATCCGATGCGGTTTGAGGCCCGTCTGTATACGAGAAACATGGCTCTGCGCCCGGCCACCGGTAAATTCGAGATCCAACTGCCCTCTCACCTCCAGGCGGAGGGAAGTCCCGTCAAGACGCTCGAATTGCCCGCCGGCCACTCCAGGGGCCTTCACAGCTCCGACACGACCGGCGCCGGCATGATCAAGTGGATCGTAAGCGGCGCGCGCTCCGCGGGTGACCGGATTGCCGTCAAATGGATTGGGGAACCGGCCGAAAAGAGTTGGACCTGGAGTAGAGAACTCAAACCGGCGCTGGAATTTGAAGAGGCCCATTTTTCCAGGGGCTTGATCGGAACCGGCGACCGGGCACTGGTGGAAGTCACCATTAAGAACAAGGGACATGCGCCTTTTTCGGGAAATCTGGATGTCGGATTGATTCCTTCCTCGAACCTCGAAACCCTCTCGTCCCCGAAACCGAGCGAGGACCTTCAGATCGCACCAGGGGAGTCCGTTCGCTTGAATTGGATGGTCAGTCCTTCGAAGCCCGGCAGGGCCGCGGCGAAGATCCAACTCGGCGCCGAAGGGATTGAGTCACGTCTGACGCAGGTTGAAACGTGGGTGGACGACTCCGCTTTCGGTCTGAAGCCCGGCCCACATCCGGAGGAATGGGGCGAGTTGGCGCTTGTTCGTTCGGGCCCACTGATTCTCTCGCTGGGGTCGAGAGAGGCGACGTTGACCTCGCCCGAACAGCTCGCTGAAGTGTGGCGAGGTGAATTGGAAAGAGATTACGGACCATTCGGCGTCTACTTTTTTGATGGGCATTCGGTCACCCATCTTGCCTCCGCGCCATATCTGGGCAAGGTCATCTATCTCATTAATGGAAACGAAGTCGAGAAGACGATTCGGTACGAGCCGGCGGAAGAGATCAACCAAGATTCCGCGCGCCTCGCATCCGAATGGACCGACGAGCAAGGCGCTCGCTGGCGTTCGAGCGTGCTGTTGAGGTCACTTGAGGACCATCCGGGAGAATTAGAGGTTACCAGTACGCTTCAGGTCGATACGCCCAGGAAGTTGTCCCTTTTCCAGGGGCCCCATCTGTTGGTCGGTGACGGGTCATCGGGGCTCGAAAAGGATTCGGCGCAGCGCCCCGGGATCGATTGGTTGATCGGCGAGGAGAAATCTTCGGACCAGTCCAACATCGTCGGGTTGCGCGACCAACGGGTGCCACATCCCAACAAGCTTACGGTTCCGGTCATGGGTTTTGTCGTGGACCGCAAAATGGTGGGGTTGACGTGGGATCCGCTGCAGAAATGGGATGGGCGATACGACAGGCCGTCGGCTCTGTTTGACTCCCCAAACCGGACCCATGGACAGGCGAATCATCTGGCCGGGTTGTTCCTTCCCTCCATTCCGGATTGGGTCGAGCAGTACAAACTCAAAGCCACAACGCCCTATCCGCTTGAGCCAGGCAAAGAGATCCGGCTACAGTTCTCGATCTTCGCCGCGGACAACGCTTCCGATCTATCCCCCGTGCTCTATTGGCACGAGAGGCACGGTACACCCGAACCGCCCGCGCTGGACCGAACCTATGAGCAGGAGCTGGCCCTCTGCGAGACCGGCAAGGCGCCGGAAATGAATGTTGAGTCCGCGATTCGCTTCTCTTTGGAGAAGGCTGAGCTGGCCTTGGCAAAACAAGCCGATCACGGCTGGTGGCCTTGGAGTTATTCCGGCGCTCTGGTCACCAACATGCTCAACTGGACCCACTCCGAGAACATCGACGATTTCGGCATGCCGGGCGATACGTCCATCGGGGCTTACTCTCCGGACTGGCAGAATCGTTACGACAACCTGGAGCTTTTCCGCGCGGCGCGATTCACCGGTGATCCCAGACTGGTCGAGCGGGCCGTCAAGGCCCTACGGAAAGCCGAATCGTTCCGCCGCCCCGAAGGCGCCCAACCTTGGGAATTGCCGTTGCATACGGCCGATATCCTGGCCGCCCGTTACGGCGTCGATGCCTTCCTCGAGGGATACTTGATTACGGGCAACGAAGAGTGGCTCGAGAAATCGCGGTATTGGGCCCGGGCGGGGCTTCCGTTTATTTACGTCTGGGAGGCCGAGGATCAGCCCAAGATGAAATACGCCGCCATCGCGGTATACGGAGGAAGTTTTACCGATTACCTCCTGCTCGGACAGGGGATCACATGGTGCGCCATGGATTATGCGGAGTCCCTCATTCATCTGGCCGCTTATGACCCCGAAGGCCCATGGAAAACCATCGCCCTGGGGATCATCCACAATGTCACCCTGCAACATGAAATGGAGGGCGAGAAGAAGGGGATGTGGCCCGACTGGCGCGACCTGACCAAGAATCGTGTTCTGGCCAATGTGTGGTACAAGAGTCCCCGCGTCGGAGAGATGATTCTAAAGTGGCAAGGGAAAGATCCGCTTCCAAGAACGAAGGTGATTCCCGCCGCTGAAAACGAACTGCGTGTCACGGCCGACGGCAAACTCCTCGCCGCAAACTATGCGGATGGGCTATTGCGCATCGAGCTGGAGCCGGTGGACCAGCCCGTCGTTCGCCTGGCGATCGCCGGCGTTGAACCCTTCGACAAGGCCGCGTGGACGGCGTCCGCGCCGGCCGCGATCACCGACGTTTCTTATCTGGAGCGATATGCCGTGGGTTTCGCGCGGATTCAACGCGGCGACGCCCGACACATCGTGCTCGAGGCGCGTGTGAGGCCGGTTGATTAAAACCCAACCGGTCCCCGATGGCATAATCAGGAGCCGTTCACATTGGATAGACTCAAAGTTCTCTACATGAAATTCCCGCCGCTGATCGACCATTGGCACGAGGACGTATTCGCGGCGGTCGGTTCCAAACACGAGATCGTCATGTACGACGCGGCCCGGACCCTCGCCGAGCAGTTCGAGGGCGTGGACGTCGTGGTGGACCAGGGCGGCCTCCAGGGCACGCGCGAAATGTTCGACCTCGCCGCGCGGGCCGGGGCGCGGCTCTGGCAGGTTCAGGGAACCGGTCTGGACGCCGTGGACGTGGATGCCGTCTTGGGCAAGGGCCTGACCTTGTCCCACACCCCCGGTCACCTGAGCGCCGTCGCGCTGGCCGAACATGCGCTGATGTTGATGCTGATGCTCTTAAAGAACTACAAGCCATCTGAAGAGCAGGTCGGCAAGCGACAGGGTTACGGATTCATGAACGAAGACTTGAAAGGCAAAACGCTCGGCCTGGTCGGTTTCGGCGCCAGCGCCCGTCAGCTGGCCAAACGCGCCTGGGCGATGGAAATGCGCCTAATGGCAATCGATCTCCAACCCTTATCCCGCGAGACGGCCCAAGCATATCACCTCGACTTCATGGGAGGCCCCGAACATTTCGACCAGATCATTCAACAGGCCGACGTCGTGTCGTTGCACGTGCCCCTGACCGACCAGACACGCCGGATGATCGACGGGCGGGTCCTGCGCGCCATGAAAAAAGAGGCCATTCTCATCAACGTCGCCCGCGGCGAGCTGATCGACGAACAGGCCCTGGTCGAAGCCCTGCGCGAACAAACGATTCACGGCGCCGGTCTGGATGTTTGCACCGCCGAGCCGATCGATCCCGATCATCCGTTGCTCAAGCTCGGCAACGTCGTCTACACGCCCCACCTCGCAGGCAGCACCACCGACACCTCGCGCCAGAGGGCCAAGGAGATCGCCGAGAACATCGACCGCGTCGCCCAAGGCGTGGACCCGCTCTACCAGGTATCAGGCAAGGGGGTCTGAGAATGAAAAGACCGGATCCAAGGCATCGCAGCCGCATCATGCTCGATGGACCCGACCGCGCCGGTGCCCGGGCGTTCTTCAAGGCGCTCGGCTACACCGACCGGGACCTGAAACGGCCGCTGGTCGGCGTCGCCCACTGCTGGATGGAAGCCAATCCCTGCAACGGCAACCACCGCCACTTGGCCCAGAAGGTCAAGGAGGGGGTCCGGGCGGCCGGAGGTCTCCCCTTCGAAATCAATACGATCACGTTGACCGATGCCGTCTCCCAGGGAATTGAAGCCATGAAGACATCGCTGGTCAGCCGCGAGGTCATCGCCGACTCAATCGAACTGGTCTGCCTGGGTCACATGTTCGACGCGCTGGTCACGATCACCGGTTGCGATAAAACGATCCCCGCCGCCGTGATGGCCCACCTGCGCCTGAATCTTCCCGGCCTCATGCTCTACGGAGGGTCGATCGCGGCCGGCGAATATGAAGGGTGCAAGCTGACCATCCAGGATGTCTTCGAGGCCGTCGGCGCCTATCACACGCGACAGATCGACGCGAGGACGCTCCACGGCATCGAATCGCACGCCTGCCCCGGCGTCGGCGCCTGTGGCGGTCAGTTCACGGCCAACACCATGTCGACCGCGGCCGAGATGCTGGGAATCTCTCCCATGGGAGCCAACGACGTCCCGGCGATCGATCCCGCGAAAGACCAGGTGGCCTTGGATTGCGGCACGCGGGTGATGAAACTGTTAAGGAAAGGCATCGTTCCTCGCCAGATCATCACGCGCAAGGCCCTGCTCAACGCGATCTCCGGGGTCATGGCGACCGGAGGGTCCACCAACGCCGCAATCCACCTGATCGCCATCGCGCGCGAAGCCGGGGTTCGCCTGTCTCTCAAGGACTTCGACCGCATCTCCCGCAAGACACCGGTCCTGGCCGACCTCAAACCCTCGGGCCGCTACACCGCGCCGGAGATGCACGAGGCGGGCGGCATGGCGTTGGTCGCCCGTTATCTCTTGCAAGCGGGGCTGCTCTATCCCGACGAGCTGACCGTGAGCGGTCGGCGGATCGGCGCCGAAGCGAAGAAAGGCCGCGCCCGGCGCGGACAAGATGTGATTCGGCCGCCCGGCGATCCCGTGAAGAAATCGGGCGGGATGGTGATCTTAACCGGCAATCTGGCCCCCGAGGGATGCGTGATGAAACTGCCCGCCGCGCCGATCGCGACTCATCGCGGTCGCGCCAGAATATTCAACCGTGAAGAGGACGCCTTCGACGCCGTCAACTCCGGAAGCATCAACGTCGGCGACGTGATCGTGATCCGCTACGAAGGCCCCA
This sequence comes from Candidatus Sumerlaeia bacterium, assembly GCA_963580245.1. Lineage (GTDB taxonomy): Bacteria > Sumerlaeota > Sumerlaeia > MVZB01 > MVZB01 > CAUZJO01. Next base: position 15,779 of record CAUZJO010000104.1, read on the forward strand.
AGGGCGGGCCCGGAATGCGCGAAATGCTTTCGGTCACATCGGCCATCCAAGGTCGTGGGCTGGGGGATCGAGTCGCTCTGATCACCGACGGCCGCTTCTCGGGCGCAACTCGCGGCTTCGTCGTCGGACACATCTCGCCCGAGGCGGCCAACGGCGGGCCCCTGGCCGTTATCCGCGGCGGCGATCGAATTGTACTGGATGTCCGCAACAGGTTGATCCAGGTCGAGTTGAGCGACCGTGAAATTCAACGGCGGCTCGCGCGATGGAAACCACCCAAGCCCGCCTACACGAGCGGCGTCTTGGCGAAATACGCTCGAAGCGTTTCCTCGGCCTCCGATGGAGCGACGACGCATTGATTGGCATCGACCGCGCCACGGATTTCAGTGCGCTTGCGTGACAGATCCATCGCGGGATTTTAAAGCGCGGAGGGGTGCGTGAAACAACTCTACGTCTTCATCGTATCATTCGTTGCGGCGGTTGGCGGCTTTCTGTTCGGGTTCGACCTCTCGATTATTTCGGGCGCGTCCCTGATCATGGAAAAGCAGTTCGAACTCGATCCGGCGCCGTTGGTGAGATTATTCCCAGCAACACCCGTTGAACGGCCCTGGTCTTAAAGAGGTCAAGCCCAATCGGAGCATGCCGTAAGTTCAATCATTTCAAGAAACGCGAGCTTTCGGGAGGGACAGGTCCTTGGGTCTGGCCCAAACTGACCCATATCAGGCAGTCGGGGTCCCGTGGCATATTCAATGGAACCAGGCCATGAGGGTTATTTTACGATGGCAATTTTTTCTATTGACTGAGGGCGGGGTTGTCGATTAGACTAATTATCGCTTTCCATTCGTTTTAGCTTCCCTCCAGCCAAATCGATTGGCAAAAGTCAAATTGAGACCCAAGGAGGAATTGCGCGGTTACGTGCGGGTTCCTTGGGCAGAAACTCGAACGGAGAATCGTATGAACATTTACGTGGGAAATCTTTCCTACAACACGACCGAAGGCGACCTGCGTGGCGCCTTTGAAAGCCACGGAGAAGTTGTCTCTGCCGCAGTGATTTCGGACAGAGACTCGGGCCGCTCCAAAGGATTTGGCTTCATTGAGATGGCCGACAGTCAACAAGCCAAGTCAGCGATCAGCGCCCTGGATGGAAGCGATCTCGATGGGCGACAAATCAAGGTGAACGAGGCTCGTCCAAAAGCCGAACGCTCTGGTGGAGGTGGAGGTGGAGGTGGAGGCCAGCGAGACCGCTGGTAACCGCCTGTCCGTGTGAGCCAAACGCTCACGATAAGAAGCTGAAATAGAGAATGCGGGTCAGAATCGCGGAGGGTGATTCAGGCCCGTTTTCTCAACTCAAACTTCTTGCTCTCTGTCTTTTCAATTTCTGTCCTTCCCGAAAACTCGCA
>CAUZJO010000105.1:0-16943 GCA_963580245.1 Candidatus Sumerlaeia bacterium
ATTCTCATCGGCATCGTCCTTGCAAGTCATGTTCAAGAACGATACCACAACCCCCAATTATAATCAACTGTAATTATGAGACACTACACTAGGTGCTCGAGGTCAGCACCCTGGATGGCTCCGCCTTCAGCCCCAAACGCAACCTGACGATCACCGGCCCTGCGGAAAATTCAGTCGGCCACGCCTGGAACCTCTACGAATAAGATGACGGCCTCCGCCCCGTGCGGAGGCCGTCTATCGCCCCCACGGAACTTCCATCGCCAAGTCCAGCCCCCCAGGGGTCTGGGAATCTGTCGGGCGTTCCCCGAAAAAACATTGACTACGCCCCGGGTCGGTGGCATAATCCTCAACAGATGTATAAATAAGGCCGATCTGCTCCCGAAAGGGGAAATCTGGGCTGAAAAAAGCACGGCTGTCCACAATCCTCGGCAGAAACGCCCGGGGGCCGAGATGGACGAATTCAGAAAGGGTGATGCGACACCATGCGTGGAAAAGGATTTACATTAATCGAATTGTTGATCGTGGTGGCGATCATCGCCATTCTCGCGGCGATCGCGGTACCCAACTTTCTGGAGGCACAAACGCGCTCCAAAGTGACTCGAACCTGGTCCGACATGAGAGCCATTAACCAGGCTTTTCAGATGTATGTGATTGAATGGCAGACACCCCCAAGTCTGGGCCGTATGGGGTGGTTTGCTTTATACATGGATCCGAAGGACTCCCAAACCAAGATTGTGAACAGCCTGACGACGCCGGTGGCGTATATGTCCGCCATTCCGATCGACGACTTTAATTCGGCCAAACTGAACCTGCATAACCCGGGCGGCGGTTCGCAGATGAGCGTGATCGTCACAACGCAACCGCTAAAAGACTTGGGTGGTATGGTCATGAACAAGGGGCAGTTCGTCCCATTTGGGAAAGGGACTTTCCATCACTGGCTCCTGGAGAGTGTGGGACCCAACCTGCTATGGTGGAACGAGACGCCGGGCGCGTTCTGGGACCCCTTCAATGTCTTCTATGACCCGACCAACGGGACAATAAGCGGGGGCAGTCTCTATTGGGCGGATACCTTCGGCAAGGGGCCGCCTTTCCAAGTCGGCCACGCGCCCCGTTGATTTTGGTTCGCGCAATATAGTCGCGGCTACATGCGTTTAATTCACCCCAACGCCTCAAGTCCCCGCCAGGCCTCTTGCGAATGGCGTGCTCATGACTGATCGGCATAAAGCTTCGTTGCCGTCGAAACCTTGGTCGGCGCGACGACCGGCGAAACTCACAATCGGCCGTGCAGTCCCGTGGGGACGACTGCATGAGGCCCGAAATCCCGGTTCATGCGTGCGGGTCTCATCCGTCCCTACGGGATTTTTATCCAACAGCCCGGTGTCGCGTCACCGGGCAAATGTCGGCCAGTGAGTTCAGATCAGCCTTCGACCCGCCTGTTCCCGGCGACCCAGGGACTCGGCTCCAAGATTCCCGTCACCGAACACATGTTGCGTGACATGACACCAGCCCCACGTCATGCGTGGCGTATGAGAAAAAGCCACGGTGGATTCACCGGGGCCAGCCCTGATGGGTCAATGAAGAAATACCTCGTGCGGAGCATATGCTTCCAGTATTTAGGTCGCGGAGGTGGTCGATTTGTTCAATCGATTGCTCTTTTTTCGTTGATTCACATCCCCCCGTGTGGGTAGAAAGATCAGGGACCGATGACAAGGGCAGAGAAATGAAATGGACCGTCGGAAAGCGGGCGAGATTCCATGAACGGCAAACGCCGAAACCGAAAGGGGAAGGAATCGTGAAATCTTCAAGGACCGGTTTTACGCTTATCGAGCTCCTCATCGTCGTGGCGATCATCGCCATCCTGGCGGCGATTGCGGTGCCCAATTTCCTCGAAGCGCATATGCGCTCGCGGATCGCCTCGACCATCCACGACATGAAAACCGTTGCGACCGGCATCGAAATGTATCTGGTGGACAATAATCAGTTCCCGATGTTTCCCCACACCCAGGGCGGAGGCACCTACGTTCTCCCCGACCGTTCGTACATGAACGATACGCTGCGGGTCGATGGTGATCGCGCACAACATATGGGCAATCTGCTGAGCACGCCGGTCTCATATCTCACCGCCGTTCCGTTCGATTGGTTCAACAGTCATCAGGTGAAGGCCAGCGGCGCCTATTGGGGAGGCCGACGCATCTCGTTCATATTTTGGGGCCTCCCGATCGGCGGACCCGGTTATTGGGTCCGAGGCGGGGACGCCGGCCCACGCACCTTTATAACGCCTCCCACGGGCGTCCCGACGCGATATTTCATGGAGAGCTGCGGACCCGACCGCAAATGGCACAGCTCCCCCGGTTATGAATCGGCCTATCTCTACAATCCGACCAACGGAACGCTCAGCAAGGGGCAACTGGTATTCTGGGACGGTGCCGGAACGAACCCGGCCTATTAGGACTCGATCAATTCAAGCGCGAAGGACCCGTACGCATAAGTCCGAAACAACCGAAATGGATTTACCGTCATTCATTATACGGCGGGTTGGCGGGCCCGAACCGCAGGAGATCCCCCGTGCTGATCGTCCCATTTGTGGGATTGTAAGGGACGTAGATGCGCAGTTCATCGAATTGCAGCCCGCCAAAATCGAACTTGAGCGCTTCGCCGTCAGGCCCGCCCGAAGTGAAGACGTAAATAAGTTCCTCGGTTTGGCTCCAGCCGTCCCCGCGCATATTCCTCATCTTGAGCGCCCAGGTCGGGTCGTTGCGCGCCTTGCTGTCGGAAAAATATCCATAGCGGGCGTTGGCTACATTAACCATCTCCTGGTCAACGAACAGGTCAATCACGGCGTCGGCATGCGAGATATAGGCGATCGGCGTGGTGAGCGCGTTCGTGTATCGGAACGAGGCATGCCCCCCCCATAAGGGGTAGGGCATGTAAAAGTTGTTATCAACCCGGTAGGCTTCAGTCGCGTTGGCAAGCATGCGCTGCTCGGCCTTGGCCTTGCTCACTTTGGCGCGCATTTGCGCTTCAAGGAAATTTGGAACGGCGATGGCAGCCAGGATCGCAATGATCGCCACCACAATCAGCAATTCAATCAGGGTGAAGGCCTTCTTATTCACGAGACATTTCCCTAGCTGGATGCTACCCAATCTCGAAGTATATTTCATCTAAAATTCCTCCTTCCCCGGTCTGGCCCGAGATTTCCCATCTGGCGGACTTCAGCCAAACGTACCGATCAAATCACTTCAAATCTTTGCTTCGGTTCCTTCATTTAATTCCTTAAACCGACTGAACTGCCAATATAGACGATTTCGCCGTTGCTGAGGGTCCCATTGGTCGTATTATAGTGTGCCTCGCCAATATTCGGAACTTCAATGATTTCAGTCACTTCAGGGGGCGGTAGGGATAGAGCGTCGACCTTCTAAAGTCAATTGACCCGGCGACGGGCCCTGCCAGAAGTCATGTATGGGATCCAGCCGATCGATGGATGAAGATGCCCATTTATTGATGTTGGTCATTGTTAGGCGTGATTCAGGAGCGTGCCGTTTTCGTGCCATTTTGTTGCGGCGTAGGCGAGATTTGGGTGGGGTGTCGTCGTGGTCTAGTTGTTCAAAGTGTTGATTCTGCTTGCGTAACCCTAATAGCTACAATGCATTGGATTCGCCTTCTAAGCCGGGGGTCGCAGGTTCGAGCCCTGCCGGGCGCGCCATTGAAAAGCCCAATAGAATCAGGGGTTTTGAGGCAAATCACTTGATGCCATAAAATCCCAATCCCGCCTCCGTTCGGGCCCGATTCCGGCCCCGTTCCCGGAAACATTCCGGAAACATTCATCGCCCCGGCTGAGGACCCCCTCACCGGGGCCTTTCTTCGTCCGTCGGCGGCGGTGCGTGCCGGCGGTTGCGCGGGCTCGGCTCGGCGGGTCGGGTGAAGTTGTTCGCGGCGGAGGACCCCGGGGGGCCTCTTTGCCAAAGGCCGGGGGGCGCGGGGTCGTCAGAGTCCCGGCGCTCACGATTTTTCTATTTTTTTCAATTTCGCCAGCGACTTTCGAACACACGCGCACGGCGGAACCGCCGCAGCGGGCGATTCTCGGCGTTTGAGGCGCGGTTCTCGTGTAATTGGGAGCAACTGTGTTAGGCTCGGCGGTGAGGATATCCATCATGCGCCGTCTCAGGGCCGGTCTCAGCATCACCCGCGCAGCCGTTCTCGTGCTCCTGGCTTGTGCGGTGAGGGTCGGCTTCTGTCAGGACGAGGGCGAGACGATTACGATCATGCTGCCGGGCGACGTGCCGCTCGATATGATCCGCAGCGCGGCCGGGAGTTTCGAGATGGGCTTGCCCGAAAGTGAGGTCTCACGCGGTCACGACTAACGGCCGTGTGCATGCTTACACCCTTGATGGTTCTCACCGTTACTGTTGCGCCAGCGGGCTTGCTTTTAATGGTCACGGGATAGTTGGACTCGCTCACGATGCTGGCGCAGGCGGTGGTAACTAGACTTGATCCCCAAGATGGCGATGATGCGATATGGGTGGGTCATTGACGAGTAGTTGGTTGGGGTTGCCTTCCTCGTTGTCGCCAAGGGAATCGCCGTCCACCCTCTGGCACGTAGGAGGTCGCGTAGGGAAGGCGCCGTCATTTAACGATGATCGCTATTTTAACCGAAAGACTCATCGGCAGGCTTATTAACGGTCCTTCCCCTTAACCCATCAATACAAAAATGGTTGGTCTACTATCTAGGCGAAAAGTTCACGGATTTCTTCAAAATCCATCAGGCCTTTGGGTGTGACGTTTTCGATGTATTCGAAAGCCCTCCCGGAGGGGGTCTGAGTGATCTTCTTTGTCCAATCGATTCCCATCACCGAATACATGGTCGCTAAAACGTCTTCGGGGTACATGGATCGCTCTTTGTGCCATCCGGAGTTGATGACCTTGGCCGCCGTTTCGTCGGTCTCGCCCAGGACATTTCCCCCCATGACTCCGGCGCCGGCGAACAGGCCAACATTGACGTTCGGATAGTGATCGCGTCCCTTTTTATCGTTCAAGTCGCCCGGCGTGCGCCCGAACTCGCCCATACAGACAATAAAAGTCTTGTCGATCAGACGCCGCCCCTTTTCGTCGGTTCTCGCCTCTAGGTCGTCCAGCAGACCCGCAAGGGCAGCATCCAGCTGGGCGCAGATGTAATAATGACCGTATTTGTCAATGGTTTTGGTATTGGCCTCGGCGTGCAAGTCCCAGCCAGCATGGGAGATCAGGATAAATTTAGTTCCTGCATCCGCCTCAACGAGATTGCGGGCCATGGCACAGGCATCGCCCACCCCGGAGGCGCCGTAGCGCTGATGGTCATTTTCGCCGACGTTAAAGACCGGAGCAGCCTTGGGATTGCTCAGGCGATAAGCGGACTGATCATACTCATCGAGGTCGCTGAAAATTCGCCCGCGCCCGGTACCCGCGTCCCGCCATTCCGCTTCGAGCTCTTCCAGTAGAGCCCGTTTGATTTCGAAGCCGGCTCTCTCCGCCTCGGGGAGTGCAAACGACGGCGTGGCGTCCGAAACCAAGGACATGGGCTCGTACTTGGACGGCAAGATGCCGGAGCCGACCAGCATGTGGCTGTGCATATCGAAAGCGATGTAGGGAGGCAAAAAATCCGATTCCTTGGTCTCGCCCATGGTTTCATAAGCTATCACCGAACCAATTGAGGGAGTTTCCGGGGCCGTTGCGGGGTTGGCGGCCCGACCTGCTTGCAAGTGATACGTTCCCAGATCGTGACCGGGTTCCCACGCCTTGAGTGACCGAATAAGGGCATATTTATCAGTCCGTTCGGAAAGCTGAGGCAGCAAACCCGCCGGCATGCGGAGCCCTTGGCTGATTGTCCGGATGTCGAAATCCTCGGGTGTCCATGACCCTTCCTTGAGGTCAAAGGTGTCCAGTTGGCTCGGCCCCCCCTGCAGGAAGAGGAGAATACAAATCTCGGCCCCCCCACGGGGTTCGACTTTTTCCTTGGCCGCGACATTTTGCGGCATTAGCATCGGCAGAAGAGAATACCCCGCGATACTCACGCCACCGACCCGAAGAAAGTCCCTGCGAGTCATGTTTAGAGTATAAATCCCCTTGTCCTTACTTGCCACTGAGCGTCCCGATAGATGGGAACGACTCAAACAGCTCTCCAGGTATTCTGAACAACAACCAAACGTTTTCCAGTTTTCCTGTTTCATTGCCGTCTATCCTCCTTGGCAATTGTTACGAGATCTCTTCGATCTCCTCCAAAACAATTCAATTCCCCTCATCCTAACCCTCTCCCGCCCGGGCAGAAGGGATATGGTACCGTTAGTAGTTCACAACAAACTCACTTTTATTAAGCAGCACCCATTGGAGATTTTCAACTCCGATATCCCGGTGCGTTACGAGGTGTTTAATCGCCTTCGCCATTTCTCCCTCAGTCGGAAAGCGGGATAGCGTGGACAAGAACAGTTCCTCCACCAGCTTATTGGAGCGACCAGGCTCCTTCCAAGTCCATGGGGGTGTTTCCTTCAGCAGCATGTTGACTCGGCTGTCCTTTGTGCCGGCCGACACTTTTCTTTTAACCAGATCGTTGTACAACAATAAAGAAGACAGCACAATGGAGGTTTTATTATTTGGCTCGATCGTACCCCGATTACCTCGGCCTATAAAGTACAGGAACCGCTCAAGTTCAATGTCACAGTAGGACGCAAGTGTAAGTGGACTCGGTAAGTCCATGGCGTACCCGGACCAAGGTTGCATGGAAAACCATGGGTCCAATTTTACAAAACCTGCGTGGCCGAATACGTTCGTAGCCTTGGCAATCGCGTCGTAAATTTCCTCGGCCGACAGCCGGCGAACCAGCTTGCGCGCATAATAGCGATCGTGCTGCGGGTTATACTCCCCATCAAAGCGAGAGGAAAGCTGATACGCGGTAGACCGGCAGATGGTTCGCATGAGGTGGCGCAGGTCGTGGTTATGATCCACAAAATCCCTCGCCAACGCGTCCAGCAACCTGGGATGGGAGGGCTGAAGGGTCCACGGCGCGGGAGGAAGATTTTCGGGGTCCTGACGATCGAGATCCCAGGCGAAAGGAGGATCCACGATCCCCACTGTCATGAAGCGGGACCAAAACAGGTTGACCGTGGCCTTGGCAAACTGGAAATCCGACGTGAGCATGCGAGCGAACTCAAGCCGGGGATTGGCGCCCTCTTCCGGCCGTTCCTGGTTCAGCAGATACTGCGGATAAACTTCGGCGCTCTTGTCTCGCGCAATGCGCAACTCGCTGGCGGCATCCAGCCGGTAATTCGTGACGGCCGAGGCATTCGGCAAAGCGGAAAAATCAAAACCTGCAAACCCCCCTCCTTTTTCAGGCTGCAACATCGGCCCATCGACCAAAGCAACACCCAGACCTCCTGGGTTGAACATTTGGGTATTTCCAAAAAAGGCGGCCTGGCGCCAAAACTCCACGCGCTTTCGTCTCGAGAGCCACAGGTTGCTGTTATCGACATGACCGGCCCCATCGTGGCAGGAGATACATTGCAGATCCACGCCAAGAAAGGTTTTGGTCGCGGCGAGGGCAATCTCGTCACATGTGTCCTCATGCATACCAGCTTTTTGCCGGAGCAGGAACCCGACTTTCCCGTCAAAATTTCCATTCAGCGCCGTGGCGGTTAAAATCTCACGCACTGTATGGTCATAGGGAATGTTATACTTCACAAACAGTTCAATGTATTTGCGAAACTGTGCAGCGTTTCCCTCAATGCCATTGCCCTGGGGACCGTTTTTAAACAGGTCTTCAAAAAAGAATCTCCATTTGCTCAGGAAGGGATCTTCAGCCAGACCAAAGCTCGGGGCCTCGGGGTTTTCGTAAGCGAGCAAGTCATCGATGAGCTGGTTGCGTTTGTTGGGCTCCGTGCTGGCCATGAATTCTCGCACGGCATCGGCAGCCGGCAGCCGGCCCCACAGGTCCAAGTAAAGCCGACGCATGAATTCCGCATCGCCCGATAGCCCGGCGTGGGGAATGTCATCGGCTTTCATCTTGTCGAAAATAAAGCCATCGATAAAATTGACCCTTTCTATTTCGACATACTTTGGGGCGGGCGGTAGAAGCGCGGCAACACTGTCCGTCAGCGCCGTCGCGGCTTCGCGTTCCGCTAGCGGGGATTCGACATGCATTTTTTGCGCCAGGAGCTTGACGTACCTGGCCAGGTCGTAGATCTTTTCGGCGGCAAGTTTATCCTTCAAGGGCTTCATCAGGGTCTCGGGGATCCCCTCGCGGATTGTCCTTTCGATCTCCTCAAGGGTTCCTCCATGATGCCATACCTCATCGACGAGATTCCTCCTTGGGTCCCCTTCAGCTGTCCCATCCACCTCGTGACACAGCGCGCACTTGGCTTCAAAGGTTGAAGTAGCAAATTCCAATCGATCCCCTTCGAGGGTGATTAACGGTTCCTCCTCCGAAGCCTCAAGTGCCTCACTCCGTGCAACTGCCTCAGCCGGGGATTCACGGCTGGACTCCGCTCGGCAAAGGGGCTCAGCCTTGAGGATGAGCAAAGAGACAAAAGCAAAGGCTAGAATGCTTAAACTGAGTCGATGAACAGATTCTGTCTTTTCGAGGAACATCAGCCAAATTCTCACGTTAATCATCCGATTGGGTAAGACCGAAAATCCGAGGATAATGCCTCGACAACCATACAACGGGTCTGACTCCCGGTCAAGCCCTCGTGCTGGCGGATACGGAGATTTATGGGACGGAAACGATGCGCTTGCCCCATTTCTTTCGTTGCTATGCCGCGGCGAATTGGTGAAATTGTGTAATGCGAGGGAGCTGAGGGACAATTCAACCTTAGCCTTTTATTTACAGCGATCCCCCAGCTAAAATCTCTACGGGCTTATACTTATGGACTATGGCGACCACCACTTTTTCGCCCTCAAGCATCAATATCGGCTTTCTTGCACGGCTATCGACGCGGAGATTGGGCACCGAGCCGCCCGCATTCACTTCGGTGATCTTGATCAGGTCAACGGCCAAAACCTCGCTTAATGTGAGATAGTCGGGCGGGCGGTCCTGTCCTTCGTCGATCGGCAACAGCACCATGTTCTCGTGCAGCTGCGCCCGGGCCTTTGAGTGAGACCTCAAAGCCGTCGGGCGTTGGTTGCAAGAGGAATATCCGGCCATCCGCCACCAGGCCAAGCGTGAGGGGGCCGAGATTCACTGGGGCGATGAAATGGGCGCTCGCTCAGATCATCAAACGGGTCGTTCGTATGGTCGGCGGGGTCGGACGCCAGTGATCGCGGGCACGGGCCGACGTTTCAAGCCGGCACATGATCTCCATGGTGACCAATCGGGGGACGTTGCGCTTTATGATTTTCTAGGAACGACTCACCGTCGCAGTGTTTCTGCGTTTCCTGAAGCGGCTGGTCGGTTCGACCCGGCGCAAGGTGTTTTTGATCGTGGACGGGCATCCGGCGCACAAGGTGGAGCCTTGGGTGCAGTTTCATCGTCATCAGATCCGTTTATTCTACCTCCCCAAGTACAGTTCCGAGCTCAATCCCGACGAGTTGATCAACAACGACGTCAAGAATAACGCCGTAGGTCGTCGGCGCGCGCGAACGCCGAATGAACTCGAAGACAACATGCGTTCGTACTTTCGCTCGACCCAAAACCAGCCCCAGATCGTCAAAGCCTATTTCCAAGAGGAAAGTGTGCGGTATGCCGCCGCGTAAGCCTATCCCATGAAAATGTCAAATATACTATGCTCCGAGTAGTAGAACTACTTTCATACTACGGGACCTTCTTCAGGGGGCAAGTAAACGTAAAACTCCGCACCGATGTCGGTGAGATTATTCCCAGCAACTCCGATTGAACGGCCCTAGTCTTAAAAGATCAAGCCCAATCGGAGCACTGCGTAAGCTCAATCATTTCAATATGCGTTTTGTGAGGCGGGGTGCATCGAATAGAGGAGCCGAGCTTCGGGGGAGGTGCGGTATCGTGGTGCTCGGTGATCGGGAAAGACGCGCTGTCCCCCAAATGGCTAGATCCCGCCGTGTTCTCCGCACAAAATTGCCATGAGCCTGGTGAGGGCAGGGTAACGGAAGAAGACCATGCGGAAAGGCGCGAATTCGAAAGCTAGCTCAGAGCAGCTCCTTGATAGGCTCTCCCAGCTTGTCACCGATCGAATTGGCAATATAAACCGGCCGGTTGCCCGGCGCCAAGTAGGTCTTCGTATAATCGATCCCCAACGCCGTGTAGATGGTCGCGAACAGATCGCCGATCGTGACCATCCGATCACTCACATAAGCCGCCCGTTCATCGCTCGATCCGACCACCCGGCCTCCCGCGATCCCACCGCCGCCAACGACAAGCGACCAGCAATCGGCCCAGTGGTCTCGCCCCTGGTCCGCGTTTATCTCGGGCGTACGCCCGAACTCTCCCATCACCAGCACGATCGTGCTCTCGAACAGTCCCCGTTGCTTGAGGTCCTCCATCAGGGCGGCGAGCGACTGATCGAGTGGCGGGACGAGGTCCTCACGCATCGATTTATCGTTGGTGGCGTGGGTATCCCAATGATTGTGCCGATAGGCGTCTGCAGTCACGAATTTGCATCCCGCTTCCACCAGTCGCCGTGCGAGCAGCATGCTTTGGCCGGTCCGCGTGCGCCCATAGGTATCGCGTATTTTCTCCGATTCCTGACCCAAGTCGAAAGCACGCTCGACTTCGGGGCTGAGCAGCATCGTGAGCGCCTTTTGGGAAACCGCGTCCATATCAGTAAATTCTGCGATTTTCGCCTTTTCACGATATGTCCTGCCCACAACCTTCAAAAATGACTGACGATGCTCGATCAGATCCGCACTGATCGATTTGGGTAACGTCAGGTCTTGTAGGCTGAACCCTTCCTTATTCGGATCGGGCACGTGCATTGGATTGAAAGCACTACCCAGGAATCCGCTACGAATGCCTTCCTTGAATCGTTCGCTCGGCAGGTGCATGACGACGTAGGGAGGCATTGTGCACTCCGCGCCAAGCTCTTTCGATACGATCGAACCGATGCTGGGAAAATCAATAGCCGTGCTAGGCCGATGACCCGTCTGTGCGTAATACGACCCTTCCGAGTGTCCATTTTCCTCGGTGTGCATCGATCGAATGATCGACAATTTATCCATGTGTTTGGCCACGTTTGGCATTAGCTCGGATATCTGAATACCGGGAACATTCGTGCTGATCGGTTTGAACGAGCTGTTGGACTTGGGATCCCACGTGTCCATCTGGCTGGGACCTCCCTCGAGCCACACCAGGATGCAAGACGTGGCCTTACCACCACCGGTTGCCCCTCCGCGGGCAAACGCGGAGCTGAGCTGCAGATATTGACCGAGGCTGAGGCCCAGAAACCCAAGCGATCCCACGCTCAAAAAATCACGCCGACTCAGGTGTCCACCAGGGCATCCCGCGCAACATGTGTCTTTCATAATTTGGCCCTCCTTTTTTAGGCCGAGACATATGAAGATTTAATCGCTCGTTCATGAACACCATGCTCTACAATTGATCTTAATATCATCTTGGGCACGCTAGAGCCAGATTTCAATGATTATATACGAATTCGATCGAGCTGATCAGTGCCCACGCCAGCGCTTCGACGTCATTCTTACGTGAGTCTCCCTCACCGATCATCTTTTCCAGTTCCATGCGCTCCACATTTGTCGGCAACCTGCAGAGAGCGGATAAATAGAGTTCTTCGATGATCCGTGCATCGTCCGCGTTGCTTTCGAGCAGACGATGGATTCGTCCTCCTTCTTGCCCGATTTTTTCTGTGTAAACCGATCCGACCAGCCGGTGGAGGCCCTGCCGGAGCGTCATTTCGATAGCGTTGTTTGACGTCGGCGCCTGAGCGCGGCGATCAAACCGCCCGTAAACCTCATCAAGAAAGGCTGAAGACGAAATGTCGGGGAGAAGCTCAATCGCGCGCGTGCCGGGCGGTGTCGGCCCGCCTTCCATGTAGTGGTTCATCCGAAAAGCTTCAGGCACACCAGTAAACTGTGATATCGCGTCGAGTAATACGCTTGCCTCCAACGGCCTTGGGCGTGACCACGAATAATTGATCGTATCGTCGAGGTTCTCTTCGGTCGCCTCTCCCGTCAATTGATACGTGCTTGAGTTCACGATCGTCCGGACGAGATGTTTGAGATCGTAATCATGCTCCACGAAATCGCGCGCGAGCGCATCAAGCAGTTTCGGATGGCTTGGAGGGTTGGAGGAGCGGAAATCATCGACAGGATCGACAATGCCCCGACCTAAGAAGAAGCCCCACATTCGATTGACCGTGGCCTTGGAGAATTGATCGTTCTCCATCGCGGTCATCCAGTCAGCAAGCTGCTTGCGCGGCGCCTCGGCTCCTTCGGCCATCTCGCGTCCATCCAGGAACGCCGGCTTCACCTTTTGCTTCGTTCTGGGATGGATTACATCTTTCCAACCTATGACCCCTAGATCGCCCGGGAAATCGAGCGTGAACTGATCGTCCAGGAATAGATCCTTTCGCTTTATTCCCCCATTTCCGGCCACGCTCATCCGACCGAAAAATGCGGAGAGGCTCCAGAATTGGCTCTGACTCCATGACTCGAATGGATGATCGTGGCACTCGGCGCATTCCAGACGCACGCCGTGAAAGACTCGCGCCTGTTCGGCCATGAGCTGGCTCGGTGACATCAAACCCGACAAACGAAAAAAACGTTGCGTTAGCCCACCGTAACCTTCGGCCGCGATCAACTCCCACGCCATCCGGTTGTATGGTTTGTTTTGCGCGATGCTGTTGCGTACCCATTCGGAATAAAGATAGGTGTGCCGGATGTTTGTCTGTGAATTGAAATGGACCCGGAACAAGTCCTGAAAACGGTACGACCACAGATCAACATATTCGGACGAGTCGAGCAAAATATCGATGAGCTTTGCCCGTTTTTGCGGGTCGGCGTCCTCCATAAACTCGCGCGCACGCTCGGGCGGCGGCAGCGTCCCCGTGATATCGAGGCAGACCCGCCGCAGAAACTCTGCGTCGCTTGAGAGAGCCGATGGAATGATGTTCAATTTGAACTGTTTGGTAAAAACATGATCGTCGATGAAGTTCTTGTGCGGAATTTCAGGAAAATCGGTGACTGGACGGGCAATGACGCCGATCCGGGCATGGGCGAAGTGCCCTGGGAACCACACGATGATATTCGCCTCACCGCTTCCCGTCGCTTTTACTTTGCCGTCTGGGCCCACCTTTGCCACCGCCTCGTTGCTCGATTGGAAGCGCGCATGGTCGGTTACGTCCCGATGACGGCCATTCCCCAGACTAGCGGTGATGATAAGCTGCCGCTCCCCTTTCGTATCCAGGACGGCCATCTGGGGTAAAACCTGCAATCGCGCAATTTTTGTGTTCCCGCTTTCCAATTCACCGAACGGCGCTCCCTGATGAATCCAATTCACGATCGTCGCGTAATCGTCAGACCCGACCTCAAAAAACTTCCCCCCCTTATGAGGTGCCTTTGTGGTCGGCTTGAGCAGCAACAGACTCTCTTCGGGCTCCTCCAGGTCGATCCGCGGAATTCTCTCTTCCGCGACCTGGTCGGTCAGAACTTGATAATCGCCCCCCTTCACAATCTGGTTGTAGTCGTTCTGTGGATTGAGACTGTTGAGTGAGAGCTTGAAGCCGCCGCGCCCTTTGACGCCCCCGTGACAGTCGCTTGCGTTACAACCGCGCCGGGTGAATATCTCACCGATATCGCGCTGAAAACTGAAAGGTTGCTCCGCTTGCGATTCCACAACCCGAACGATGGTGCTGGCTTTCCGCGTACCGCACTCCACTTGAAGTTCCGTTTCCCCATCCGTCATCGCGACCAGCCGCATGGACTCATCAAGCCGCGCCACGGTCTCGTCGGAAAGTGAAAAGCGACATTGCGCACTCACATCGCGTTCCAGTCCATCGGTGCATTCGGCGAGAACGACCAAATGTTGCACAGCGTCCTGTCCCCACAGCACGGGTTCTTCGGGAAAAATCCTTATCGAAACGATATCGGTCACCGCACCGTTTTTTTCGCTCTCCATCGCCGCCGCCGGGCCCGCTACGGCGATCAAGCATGCAAGGGGAAACAGTGAGACCAAACCATTTCGCCTTGTCGAACGTGCTGTCGGATAGAATCGCATCATTTCACAACCATGAATGGAATGGCGCACCCCGCGATCGGCTCTCCGGGTATCCCGTCCACCACCGGCCGACCCGTCATGTAAGCCATACGCGGCATCGTCATCGCAGGGGCGTCTGGTTCCACCATGAAAACCACCCTGGAACCCGACGGTGGGGCCGGCAGTCCGTCGCGGCGTGCATTCTCCTTTTCATTAGGCTTTGACTCCGAACTGAAGAATGCGTTCACCCCTGTGGGAAGGCCAGCAATCGCCACGGCCAATTGGCCATCGAATCCTTCCTCGGAAGCCGCGCTGATCGTAAACTGCTTCGCCCCTCCGGCGGCCAGGTTAATCCGGTCTATCAGTAGCGCGTCCGAGGTGTGGTCCGAACCATCCTTTGCGGCTTCACGCCAGATCCGTATCTCCCCCAAGTGCGGGATCTGTGGCCGGGCGAGCAAACAATATCGAAAGCCGGGGTGTCCTTCCGTCGAGGTGACGTCCTGAATTCGCGCGTAGTATTCCCGGCCCTTCTCAAATGTCCCCACCAGTTTCGGGTTGGCGCGCTCGATGGCGCCTCTCCCGCCTTCATCGCTCAAATCCAGGTATTCTTCCCGGCTGTTTCCCAAATTCGTGAGCAGCGTCTTCCCCTCCGCGTCAAGGATTTCCAACCGAGGATTGAACAAGGGTGGTTCAACCTCCGGCGTCTCGATCTCGAAAGCCAGGTGTACCGCATCGTCCTCCTCGATCTTGAACTTGAAATAATCCAAGTCGCCAGGCACCTCGATGGAACCAGTCACCACAATGGGGAGCGCGAGCGTATGCGCCGCCTCAACTCCGTTATTCGGCTCGCTCTCTTCCAGCGCCGTGATTTTGTCGGGCGATTTCGGGGAAGATTCATCCGGCGGCCGGTCCAAACTCTCCGCTTTACCTCTTCCTTCGTTGGCAACTTCATTCGGCGGTTCCGCTTTCGCGACCCTCGCGATCGCAGGCCCCTTGAACGATCGCGCCAGTACCGCATCGAGCCGCAAGCGTGCGATTTCAAGCGGGTCGACCGGCGAACGCTCGTCCACGCGGCGGACCCGAACCAAGTACGAATAATCGCCATTAAACACGCGATTGAAAATGGAACAAATATTGAACAAATAGCGGCCTGGTTTGGTAAATCCGTATGTCACCCTGCGGTTGGGAGGGAATACGTCGTATTCCTTCTCCTCACTGAACAGCAGCCGATTGCACCGGTCCGGATAAAACCAACTTCCCTGAGTGTCGAATAACTGCAGGCGAGGCTCAAATTTGAAGGTCCGCCCGAGATGGGCTTTGTCCCTGCCTTGCGACGCGATCACCGCGAACTCCAGTGTCTGCGGTTCCTCAATCTCCAGAGCAAAATAATCCAGTTCGCCACTCTTCAGAATGCGTCCGTTGACCGCCACCGGAATCTCCAGCGGTTGCGCCGTCTCCGGAGCGTTGTGATCGCCGTCGCTCTCTGCAACCACGGCATGCGGCGCCACCCAAAATGACAGAGCATTGGAAAGGCCATGAGGCGAGATTAACCGAACCTCATAAAATCCAGGGCGCGTGTTGGGGGCGACGCTTATTTGGACGGTCGCGTGGGTGAAATCCTCCGAGATGAAACGAACGTTCCCCTGCAGGCCGTCGGGACTCTGCGAGATCCAGCCCGCAAACGACTCCGTGGATGAGGATTCCAGCCGATAAACTTCGGTGGTGGGACCGAACCAGGGAGCGTAAATTCCTTCCAGTGCCGACCCTGTGATCTCAACCACCATGACGCTCCCTTGGCGCGTCCCAAGCGGATAAATGAATTCAAGTTCGGGCGGGGTCGTGACATCAGCCCAGACACCAACGCGGCAGATGCAGACCAAGGCCATCCATACACCGGCCTTCTCCCAAACGCAACCGCATCGGTTCCTATCGTTTGTTCCAGGATGGAGCATAGGAGCGCTTCCCAGTGAATTCGCCGTATCTTTCGATCTGGACTTGGTGTTTATGACTCACCTCAAGTCTCGAAAAAGTTTGGCAGCATTTGCGAAAATCGCCAACGCCGGATTCCTGCAAATTAGAGCATCTGTCCCGAAAACAGCGCGAGAGGCGATTATATTCGTAACAAAGTATAAGCTCTAGCCACGCCCAGTTCACGCCGCGGACCAGTCTGACTATCGCGTGGTCCATCTCCACTATAGCTTCCAGTTCGACTTTGAACAGATCTTCCTGAAGGAGAGGGTGAGTCGTCCCAGAAAAAATCGACAGTTTAGAATAGGGCAACGTCCTGGGATTTGTCCAGGGAATACGCATGGCCCCTGAGCTCCCTCCGGCAAAATCCCGCTATAGGACGGCGCTTCTGGGCCCGACTCACGGGCAGAGGGTGCCATTTCGGCTTTCAGCCCGCACCACAGACCACCTCCAGCGTCCAAGATCGATTTTATCGGCCGACCTATACCAAGCCGACATTTCCCATTTCGCTCACCAAATCGTTTGATCCTCCTGATCTTTGAGTGGATCATCCCACCGTGCTTAGCCAAAGGCAAGGAATTTGACCACGGATTCTGGCCGAAGAAGCTCTTTTGAGTTCTCACGGCCGGAAATTTCAACATGCCCCCCATGGATCACCTCCTTCTCTGACGGCAAGACATGACTCACCATGTGATTTTACGACTCCGGAGTTTTTCAGCGAGCCATCCGCCCTACCCAGTCCCTGGCAACAGTCGCAATTGGGCGATTTTGTCCAGGATGGCCGCAAATAGATCCCTGGGGATCGCCACCTCGGCCATTTGGAAGGTGA
>CAUZJO010000106.1:0-16840 GCA_963580245.1 Candidatus Sumerlaeia bacterium
TAGGTCGATCGAAAAGAAAGATCGATTACGATTACGAGCACGAGCACGAGCACGAGCACGAGCACGAGCACGAGCACGAGCACGGAAAAGCGGACTTAGATGCGATCGAGGTGGGGAGACCGTTGGTTACTTTTTATCCATTGCCAGCTCGGGGAGCTTATCCAACGGGAACGGAATAACAAACCGCGCTTCCGGGAAACGGACCAGTTGTTCGAGCCGCGCGATATCGATCCGGCCGATGACGACCTTCGGGAAATGGGCCTCATCAACCGTTTCAGTGCCCGGCGCAACGCTGATGGCCCTTGTCTCGAATCCCAACACTTCGAGTTTATTTAACGTTCGGGGCGAGAGATCATCGAGGTATACAAGCACTTCGACCTTGCCGTCGCGGACCTTGACTTCCCCGTCGGTGAGGTCGGACACGGTCTCCCCTTGGGCAGCCAACTTCACCAATCCTAGGAGCGGAGCGAATAGCTTATGTTCCCCGCGTCTCGGGTCTTTTTCCGGGTTTGTGGGTAAAGTGATCGGGGCAAGCCCCGCCGTGGTCCCGTCATCGTCGATCAGCGCGATCCGCAACGTGATAAACTCCTTGACCGGCTCCGCCCCAACTTTTACCCGATACACGTCTCCATTGAAGGTGGTTCCGTTTGTCGGGTCGTAGGGTATCTCTTGAAACCCGAACAACGTGTCATCATCTTCCTTAATCTCGTGATCTCGCCCCAGCGTTTGCGCGGATTGTTCCGGCTTTTGTTCTAATCTTCCAAGGTTCTCCGAGACACCCGCTTTCCCTGGAGGGAAACCAGATTCCGGACTGGTCGCCGGTTGCCGTTTTTTATTTCCGCGTCCCTTTTCGTCCCACTCGCGAAGACCTTCTTCCGAGGGTTTGTCAATTCTCGACGCGTCCTTCATTTTTGGCGAGGCAAAGCCTCTAACTCCTCCACCCTCAAAAAGGTCGACCCCTCCAGCCCCGCGTGCTTGGGGCGTCGGCGTTCCCGATGGCGAGGGACTCACAAGGTCATCTAGCGGCGCAACGCCATTTATGTTGTACTTCCCACCGCCCGTGTAAAACCAAACCGACGGGCTCGGGCCGTTATTCGGATCAGGGCCAGCTTTTGGCGCATGAGACGTCGCGGGGGCTGCAAAAAAGTAATCGTTCTCGGACTGAGTCTTGGCGCGGGTCGCTATTCCTCTCCCACGGATGTAAACTACACGGGGTTCCGGGTCAGCTTCTCCGTCAGATACAAAAACAACAACCCTCCTTGATCCCAAGATCCCTGCACTGATTTCTTCACCCTCCTCTAAATGATTCGGCACTTCTTGCGGAACGACGACTCGCGTCGGGGCGCCGTCGGACACGCTCCTCGTTTCTTCAACGGCCACGAAACTCGTGAACTGGGTCATGAGCCGATAGTCGACGCCGATGCGCGTGATCGCCTGGCGCAGGTGCTCGGGAAAATTCCGCGCCTGTAGAGCGTTCATATCCTGATACATCAGGTCATCGACCTTGGCGCGCGCCCACAGCGAGGCCAAGACCTCGCGATGCGCGTCCTTGCCGGCGTCGATGACGGGGATATCCTCTTCGTAGAGCCCCGCGCCGGTCTGGCCGCGCAGCGTGATCGCCCCGACCGCGGGCCCTTCGAGCCGGCCGTGAACCATGATCGGCTGGTGATCGAACAGGTCGGGATGCCGCACCGGGTAGACTTCCTCGACGTGTAAACCGTTCCAATCGATCTCGATATCGGTCAGGACCGGGACGTGGACGCGCATGAAGAAACGCTCGGCGGCGGCCTGGGGGTCTTCGCTGAGCGTGATGTATTCGACCGCGCCGCGCCCCGCCCAGGCCATCCCGTCCAGCAGAAAGCGGTTGACCGAATTGCCGACATCGAACGAGAAGACGCGCGAGGTGTCGGCGTTGTTGCGGACCGCGTCGATGATCGCGAACATGTCCGTTGTCCTTACTCAGGTCGTGGGTGGTGTAGGGCGCGAGCAGCTCGATGAGCCGGCGGCGCGTGCGATGGAGCATCACCCGCACCTGGCCCGAGTTCATGCCGAGCTGCCCGGCGATGGCCTCGCAGCTTTCCTCCTCGAACGTGCGCAGGGCGAAGACGGCGGCCTCGCGCTCGGGCAACTTTGAAAGCGCCCGCCGGAGGAGTCCGGCCTGCTCGTTGCGCTGGGCGACGCGCCCGGGCGATAGCTCGCGAGGGGCCGCGATTTCTTCGTTCAGCTCTTCCCTGCGCCAATCGCGTCGCCGGCGTTGCCCAGCACGCGGTAGGCGGCCCCGAACAGCATGCGTCCATGCCGCTCGGCCAGTTCCTGGAGCCAGGCTGTTCGGTCGAAACGCATAAGATACCCGTGCGGACGTCGCCGGCGATTGGCCGGGAAGTCGCCTTCGCGGCCTTCCTCGCGCCCGTCGCCTCTTACCATCACTGACGATTCGGAGAGAAGTATGTTACAGGGAGGGTGAAGTTTTTCGGGTTATTCTTCGGTCGGGCCGACTTCGACCACTTCGATCGGGGCCTCGGGACTGAAGGGGGAGGGCAGCAACTCGAGCAGCGCCTGGCTCTGTTTCTGGCGCTTTGCCCAACGCTGCGCCCGCAGGAAGGGGAACTGCGGCTCGATTGAGACCTGAAACGTCTCGGTAAACAGATCGGAAAAGGCCAGGTTGAGCCGCTCGGCCGTCGTGCCGAAGAATAACAGGCCGCTCTCGAGGTGCCAGGCCAGCTCATAGACGGCCGTGTTCGGCTGCGTGCGCTTGATCAGGTCCAGCCGCACCTTGTCCTCGATCACGAGCCGTTCCTCGCGCGAGAGCCCGCCCTTGCCTTTCTCACGCAGGACACGCGCGATCTCCCGCGCCAGCGTGGCGCGGAATACTTTCTGGTTGATGACCAGTTTGTCGACCCGCAAGGCCAGTAGGATCAGGTTGCCAAACAACACCTTATCAAGGGTCAGGCGGCTGTCGAGCAACTGCCGGATATTGACCCACCCCATCGACTGGAGTTGGCCGCGTTCGGGATCCACCGCCTGAAAGGCATGACGCTTCAGATTACGCTCGAACAGCTCTTTGAAGTTGGGCGGTATTATGTCGATCACCCGCCACGCGCGCGCGGTCAGCGACCCGGATGTCAATGGCATATCGGACTATCTTTCCACCGAATGGGATGGTTCACGCTGGATGGGCCGTGGGCTCAAGGCTTCAGAATGATCTTGCCTGAAAGCGTCCCCATGCCCTGGATCGTATTCTGCTCCTGGATCCGATGGGCCTGGGCGGCATCGGACAGCGGCATCGTCTTGCAAATGTGGGCCCGCAGCCGTCCCTGGCCCACCCATTGGTTGATGTCCCGCGCGCACCGGGCCTGGATCGCCGCCGACGTGTTGAAGAGGGCGTAGCCCAACAGTCGGCAATCCTTCACGTAGAACGGCCCGACCGGGAAGGCCGGCGCGGCGTCGCGCCCTGCCATGATCACCATCCGCCCCCCTTGGCACAGCAGCGGCACGGTCAGCTCGAAGTTGGGCTGGCGCGTCGTCTCGAACCATACGTGGATGCCGCCGGGCACCAGTTTACGCACCGCCTCGGCCACGTTCTGCTCCTTGTAGCGGATGACCTCGTCGGCACCGAACTTGCGGCAGATGTCGGCCTTGGCCTTGGTGCGGGCCGTGGTGATCACCCGCGCGCCGCGAATCTTCGCCATTTGCACCACCGATGAGCCGACCCCACCCGAGCCACCCGTGACGAAAAGGGTCTCGTCGGGCTTCAGCTGGGCATGTTGGAATAGGCCCAGATGGGCCGTGATACCCACGCAGGCCAATGCGGCGAGGTCATCGTCGGGCACGCCCTGGGGGGAACGATAAATTTCCCCTTCGTTGGCCACAACGTACTCGGCGCACGTCCCCTGACGCCCCATGAGGCCCCGGTTGGTCCCCCACACCCGATCGCCCGGCTTGCGGCCCTTGACCCCCGGCCCCACCGCCTCGACCGTGCCCGCGAAATCAAGCCCCGGAATATAGGGCAACGGAATCGGCAACGAGATCATCCCGCTACGGATATACGTATCCACGGGATTGACGGCACTCGCTCCCACCCGCACCAGGACTTCTTGATCGCCGGGTTCGGGATCGGAGAAATTCCCATAGAGCAGCGCGTCGGTCGGACCGGGACGCTTGATATAAGCGGCCTTCATCGCGCGTCAGGCCAGCTTCCCGGCCGCGGCCAGCGCCGCGTCGTAGTCGGGCTGCTCGGCGATCTCCTTGACCAGTTCCTTGTAAGCGATCGTGCCATCCGCGTCGACGATGAAAACCGAACGGGCCAACAGCGCCAGTTCCTTGATCAAAAGCCCCCACGCCTCGCCAAACGAGCGCGCCTGATAATCCGACAGGCACTGGACGCCCTCGACGTTGTGGGCCGTGCAAAACCGCTTCTGGGCGAACGGCAGGTCCACGCTGATCGTCAGCACCCGCAGGCCCAGGCCCGCCGCTTCCTCGTTAAAGTGCTTGGTCTGGGTTTCGCATACGGGCGTGTCGAGCGAGGGAACCACACTGATCAGCGTGGCTTGGCCCTTGAGGTCCTCCAGCGTGAACGGCTCAAGCGCCCCGTTCACCACCTGGAAAGGAGGCGCCGGGTCGCCGACGTTGAGTTCGGGGCCGAGTAAGGTCATTGGATTGCCCTTAAACGTGACCGCGCCACTTCGTTCCATTTCGTTCTCCTAACAATTTGTCTGGGATCAAGACCGCCCACCGACGGGCCGGGGATCATCCTAGCAGAACCCAACGGACTGTCAAGCCCGGCGGAATTCCGACCCAGGCCGATCCCGTCTCGATGGGAAACACGAGAAAAATGTATTCAAGACCCTGGGTACGAATAGCCGAAAAGCTCAACAAGACCCTCCCCGGGATGGCAACGACGCCATTTCTTCCAAGCGGGCGCCGTCGTTGTGCGTGCGCCGATTCGGGCGCGGGAGGACGGAACCTAGAAAACGGAGCATTCATGATGAATCGGATGGTGATGGCGATTGCATTGGGCCTGTTGGGCATGACCGCTTACTATATGGTTGGCGATAACCAGAAGGAGATGCGGGATCAGATTCATGAGATCGACTCGGGCATTCCCCGCTGGAAGGAATCCGAATTCACGGAAAACATCGCGGAAATGAAATCGTACCTGAGGGAGGCGATGGCGGCCTTGGCAAACCACGACCAGGCAGCCTCTTTCAGCAAGTATCACCGCGTCGTGGCCCACTGGAAGCACTATCCTTCGTTCTACCCCCGAAAGGAAATCGAGCCGGGCGTGGCGGTAGAAGACTGGTACGAGGAACTCCAGGAGACCTATCGCGAGGCGATGCGGGGCGAGTTTGACCTGATTGTCGCGGGGCTGGAGAGTGGCGAGCGTGACTCTTTGTGGCTGCGCGACTTCGGCCATAATTGCGAACAGGTGGGCCTCGATGACATGGCCGAGCAGCTTGAAACGGAGAAGGAGCGCATCGGTCGCATCCGCACGGTCGCCGCGGCCAAATGGTTCCGCGTCACTTTTTCATCGATTTATCCCGATTATGAGTAGGAGATTCGCGCGGCGCTCAACGAAAAGTGGGACGACCAGTACGGCTACCAATTGGTCTTCGGTTATCCGATCGACCAGAACGAACGCCGCGTAACCTGGAAAACCCTCGAGTTCCGCATCGAACAGGACGAGGCCCGTTACCACTTGGAAGAGAACAACGTTCTGAAGCACCTGGCCGTCCACGTCGCCGCCCCGGTGATCCCGTATGCGGTCCGGATCGAGACCAAGCTGGAGGGGAACGAGCGCGTCACGACCAGTTGGGACCAGATCGAAAACATCAAGGCCGACGCGGAAATCCCCGACACCATTCGGTTCCTCATCGAAAAGGGCAAGGGCCTGGCCGACGGCGAGGAATCCAAGCTCAAGGGCCGCGAGTCGAATAACCGGAAATTGCTGATCGCCGCCGTCCGCGAGAAAGTGCAGTCGCTGCCCGCTTTCAAACTCTTTCCGGGCGTCGATCCCTCCTCTCTCAGCCTGCGCAAGGGCGACGAAATCGACATGGAAGCGGCGCGCGCGTTGGCGTTTCTCGACCCCATCAATCTCATGCGCGAGGTCACCGGCCTGCTGCGCACCGAGGACGTCGAGTTGCAGAAGGACTTGATGCTGCTGGCGATCGACATGGACCTGGACCCGCTGGCCCCGTGGGTGGGCGAAACATTGCTCACAATGAGAACCCATGATCAGGAGCCGATCGTCAACGCGCTCAAGCGCAAACCGTGGTTCGGGAGCTACGGACCGCTCCTGGCGATGATCAATAATCCCGATAAATCCGCTTCGGGCTGGGTGCTGGACGCCTTGCGCGAACAGCTTCACGAGGGGAAACTGACCGCGGCCCTGATCAAGAAGATCGATGATCCCTCGTGTTATGAGCGTTCCGATTACGCCAATTTCATGATCAGCGAGGCCCCCCTCGAACTGGTTAAGCAGCAGGCGCCGGGCTGGCTCAAGGACAACGATGAGGAGTTCGCCGCGCATCTATTCGACATGGTCGCAAGTCGCGACCAGGAGTTTGCCGAGACGCTGATCTTCGACTTCTACAATGACGTGACCCAGCGGGTTCAAAGCCGGATGTTGGGCAGGCTAAAGTTCAGACACAAGCAAGACCCGCAACAGACGTTGACCTTGCTGCGCGGCGTCGTCACCCGCACGACGGACGAGGAGTTACGCCGTCAAGCCTTTGAAGTGATCAGAAAAGGGGCCGACCAAACGGCCGTGTGGGACACGTTGAAAGAACTGGCGGGGTTCGAGACCGATCCCGATCGTAAACGAGAACTCCTCTCACGATTGATCCATTGCATCCAGTGGACCCACCCCGACAACGCACATGCGTTCTACCTCGAGCATGCCGGCGGCCCGGACCCCAAACTACGTCTCCAAGCCTTCGGCATCATGTGCGCGGGCGATGATCCCAAGGGCGAACTGATGGGCATCCTCGCCGGGGTTATGCAGGAAGATCCCGAGGATGATGACTTTGTCCGCGAAGTGATCCGCGACATCCATCACTATTACAGAATCCGCGACGGCTGGGAGTTCGGGCAACGCGCGGCGGATTACGAAACCATCTTCTCCCGCGCCGCCCGCCATCCCGACGCCAAGGTGCGCGAGATGAATTACAAAGTCCTGAAGCACGTCGTCGAGCAGGGATTTGAGTCATACTACAAGCTCCTCAAGGACTCGCTGGTCAACGAATCAGACGACCAGTTGCGCCAGAAGTTCGTGGCGTCGAGGTAGCAACGTATTCCCCTCGCGCCCTGAACGGGGTGCGCGAAGATCTCTGCCTTTTCTCTTCCACGCCTCGCGGCGGATCGGTTGGGATCACCCTCGGCCCCACGAATGCCTGGGGTCCGATACGCCCCGCGACGTCTCTTTCTCCGCGCATGTCCAGTGACATTTCAACCCCCATGTTGCACTTGAAAGTTAAACTTTCGGGTTGACAAGCGCATTCAGAGAGCAGAGCATCTAAGAATCATGACGCTGTAGCATTCTCAGCGGGTTTATTCGGAAGAGGCCGAATGAGAAGGCATGACGAATCATGGGTTTCAGGCAAGAACGGGCTTTTACCTTAATCGAGCTGTTAATTGTTGTCGCGATCATCGCGATTCTGGCCGCGATTGCCGTCCCTAATTTTCTGGAGGCGCAGACGCGCGCGAAAGTGTCCCGGGCCAAGGCCGATATGCGCACTTGTGGCACGGCGATCGATACATACATGGTGGATTGGAATTACGTTCCCTATCTGGGGGACGTATCCGGTGGCTTCTTGGGCACGGCCGAGTATCTTCGCTGGCAAGACCCGTCTGGAGAGGAATTCGGCATCGGTCACGTATTGACATCGCCGATCGCTTATCTCACGTCGATCCCCACGGATTTCTTCAATACGAAGAGCCACTTTCGCGAGCAAACGGGACATGGCCGGGCTTTTGCCGTGACTTCGGCCAGTTTTTTTTATCGGGGGGCGAGCCCTGGGTTTGAGCATTTATTCATTTTCACTCCCGGGGTTTGGCCCGACAATTGGGGAGGCAAACAATATTTGTATACGATGCAGTCGACCGGACCGGATTTAATGCTGCAGCGCTCCGCAAACGACGCCCAGTTTTACGACCCCAGTAACGGAACACTCAGCATCGGAGATATTTTCTATAGCAATCTGGGCGGCCTGATGGGCACCGGGGATCGTCCTTAGCCGCCTACGGGCAGGGTATACAGACGATAGAGGGATCGTGGAAGGTATTTATAGGTTGATAGATAAGTAGACCGGCCACTACCACGGGCACGTTGACCCCTCAACCATTCGCTTGAAGAATTCCAACTTTTCGTCTTTTCCCATGGATCCGAAAACTCTTGGTCCCGGGCGCGAGTGGGCCATGCCGGCCTAGCATTCTAATGTTGGTAATAGGTCCCCGCCGGTCTACCCGGCCATTTAGCACGCCAACGTTTGGAAGTCTATCCGTCGCAGCATGTAGCTCTGAAGAGGGATCGAGTGACTCGATGACTTGGGGTTGGGGTTGCTGGAACTGTAGGCCCATCAGGCAGGCCTTAGGGTCGGGTAGGGCGTGGTAGTCGACCCAGGCCACGCGGCAAACGGTCTTATTGAGGCTTTGCCACTGGGGATTCTCACAATGGATCTTGGCCCAGCGCTGCACCGAAACGATTTGGGCGTGCATGTCGGAGGTGACGTTGCTCAGTTGGCCCTCGAGCGGATAGGGGCAGAACGTCAGCTCGGGCATGGCCAGCTCCAGCTTGACCGAGACCGGGTCGGTGACATGGCGAGTCTCGACGCGCCGCTCGGTCCAGATGTCACGGAAGTCATCCAGCAAACCGAGTTGGTGGCGCCAAATCTCGGGCAAGGCGTGCAGGAACGCATCGACGACCTGCGGGTTGAACATGGTCCCGGCGTTGCTGACGATGTAGTTGATGGTCTTCTCATTGTCCCAGGCGGGTTTGTAGGGCCTCGAGGTCGTCAGCGCGTCGAACACGTCGGCCACCGAGACGACCTGCGCCTCCAGGGGGATGGCTTCGCCGAGCAGGCTGTCGGGATAGCCCCCGCCGTCGAAACGCTCGTGGTGCCGCAGGGCGATGATCGCGCCCATTCGCATCAGCGCGGAGTTGCTGTCGTTCAGAATCTTGTAACCCAGGCGCGTGTGGTCTTGCATGATCTCCCGCTCTTCGCGGGTCAGGGCCCCGGTCTTGACGAGGATCTCATCAGGCACGCCGATCTTGCCCACGTCGTGCAGCTTGCTTGCCACGGCCACGCGCGAAATATAGGCCTCATCCCAACCCAGATGGCGCGAAATCTCGGCCGAATAGGAGGCGATCCGTTTCAAGTGGTTCGAGATGTTCTTGTCGTGCGTCTCCGAGGCCATGCACAACATGCGAATCGTGTCGTCCTCGAGCATCGTCGCCGGCGCTTCGGCAACCGCCGGCTGACGGACGGGGTTGCGGCCGGCCAGGGCGTTCTCGGAGACGGAAATGATCGCCGGCCTCTGGGGCGAGCCGCGCTGGATAAGGCCGCGCACCTCCTGGAGCGTGCAATCGTCGGGCAACAGATCGTCCGCCCCCCACCTGCGGGCCTGTTCGGTGGCCTCGGTCGAGTTGCGCGCGACCATCAGAACGATGTGATGGGCCCAGGAGCCACGTAGCCGCTCGATGGTCCCGACCTGCTCGTGCACCTCGCGGATGCCAGGCAAGATCGAGATATTCGGCTGCAGCTCTTGACACAGGAGGCGGAACTCGCCGGGGGTCTTGGCCTTCAGGATATGCACCGACGGGATGGCCTGGCGGATCAGCTCGATCAGGCACCCGGCCGAGGGGTGCTCGGTCAGGACCAGCACCCGGCAGTCAGGCGCCAGGCCCGACAATTGGCGATAATGCGCCTGCAAGGCCCGCCGCCGCCGCGGCCGCATCAGCTCGAAGCACACCTTGTAGTAGCAGGGGCCGGCGGGGCCGTGGGGTTGGAGGACTTCCTCGACGCGGGCCAGCGTTTGGCCGTCCAGCGGCTCCTGATGCGCTTCCATCCGCAGGTACTGACCCGTCTCGAGGCTGCAGCGGTCCGAGTGGTCGCCATCGGCGTGGCCGAGGCACAGCAATCCGCGCTCGGTGGAAAGTTTGGTCAGCACCCCCGGCAGCCGCTCGGCGCAGGTTTCGTCGTCGGCCCCATCTTGCAACTGATCGTGCAGGGGATCGAGACATTGAGCAGCGGCAGTTCGCGGGAGCTGCCGACGTTCTCGAACGACCACGGAATCCCGGCATTGGTCCCGTCGGAGGTGGCACTACGCAGTTGGTCCTCGGTCGTCATCGTCCCGCACGGCTTGCAAAAGATGATCCGCTCATCTTCATCCGTGCAGCAGACAATCTGCGGATTCCCGCAATCGCATCCCAGGCGCACGCGGCAGCCCCGGCCGTCGGGATCGGTCGAAATCGACAGGATGTTGATCACTGCGGCGCCTCTGGCGGCGGATGGGCGACGGAGAGTCGCCACCTGGGGGAACGGTGTACCACCCCTTTACTGATTCGATCCGATGGGCCCTAAACTTTAGGTATTTCGTATCCGAACCGGGCGTGGGGATTGATCGCACCCTCGCTTTTGGATTATGATTTCGTTATCATGCCAGCCACGCCTAAAACGCCGACCAACCCCAGTCCGATCTTCGGCCGCGCGGACGATCTGACCCGGCTCCACGGGCGGATCGGGAGCAAAGGCCTGACGGCCCTGACCGGCCGGCCCCAGATCGGCAAGTCGCGACTGCTTGAGGAGTTGATCCGAACCGTCACCGGCGACGGCGAATACCTCGTGGGTTACGCCCAGTCGACCGGCGAGAAGCAAGACCTCCTCCTGCGCACGCTCGTCGATCTCTACACTCGCTGGCTCAACCACGCCTCCTATCTTGGACAGGCCCGGAGCTTTTACGAACGCCACAGGGGATCGCTCATCGGGAAGGTGGGCGTGGCCGTCGGGAAACTGCTGGCCCCAGCGCTCAAATTGGAGAACCCCACGGGCATCACAACCGCCGTCGTCAATGAGACGCTCGGCAACCTGACCAAGGCCGAGCAGGACCTGGCGACCGCCGGGATTCAGCTTCCGCGTTTGAGTTACGATCTGGCCCTCGAACTGGTGCATGTCCTTCACAAACTGAGCGAAAGACGCGTTGTGCTCATCATGGACGCCCTCGAACAGTCACCGGCGGTCGAAGAAAAAGCGGCCACGCTGGCCGCGATCATGCGCCGGCTCGAGGAGTGGCCCCCATGCCACGTCATCATCGCCTTGCGGGACAACAAGCCCGAGCATGAGGCCTATCGCCAAGCCGAAAGCCTGGTCCGCTCCCACCCGGCGGCCGAAATGGTCCCACTCTCCAGGATCGAATTGAAGCATGATCTCCCGACGCGCGACGCGCTCCTCGCGCACGTACGCGAAATCGTACCTGCGGCGCGGAAAGTCGCCGACCAGCGGCTGATCGAGTTGATCGACGGCCACCCCGGCGTCTTGTATTGGTGGTTTTGGGACCCACCGGCGAATGAAGCGGGACTCGTCCGGCGGGCGCGAGACGCGCACGCGTATCGCTATGATGAACTCATCGACGATTTTCGTGATTTGATTCAGAAGGGGGGGGACGAGCTGAACCTGTGCTCGCGCCTGGCGCTCTTCCCCGAAATCGTGACGGCCGACGACTGGGCCATCCATGAAAGCATCGTGCTCGGCGAGATCGCCAAAGATGCCCTCCCACGCCTACAATCGCGCAGGATTCTTGATCCTCAAGAACCTTATCCCACGTTTGGCCACACGACACGCTACGAGGCCGCCCGCCGCTGGTGGGGCGACCAGGGTGAAGCGAAACCCTTCGCCCGCGAGGAGGCGGCCCACCTCATCGTTCGCCTCGCCAGCCGGATTCGATCGTACGAGCCTACAGCCATGCCTTTTGCTCAGTCGCTGATCTCATTCCTCCCGGTGGCGGGACCATTGAGAATCGCCAAGGATTTTCAAGCTCTCATCGCCTGTGGCTTGGCGGTCTCCCAATCCAGACCCAATGAGCCGTACCAATTACTCGTCGAACGGAACGGGCGCCCAACGGCGCTCAGTCTTCCCCGAACCGCAGCCCTCGTCAGCATGGGGCTGTTCAACACGCTCAACGACGCAAGGGCCGAAGACGACCTGGAGCGGCGCGACCGGCTGCTGGACGAGCTGCGCGCGCGCTGGCCGCCGACCATCCCCAGGACCCCGCCGTCCGCGAACGGCTGGCCATGGGGCTGTTCAACACGCTCATCGACGCCAAGGCCGAAAATGATCTGGAGCGGCACGACCGACTCCTGGACGAGCTGCGCGCGCTGGCCGCCGACCACCCCCAGGTTCCCACCGTCCGCGAGCAACTGGCCATGGGGCTGTTTAATACACTTGCCGCTGCTCCGGGCGAGGAGGTGGGTGTCGAACGTGTCAAATCGTTGTTGGCTGAACTGACGGCTCTGCTTCACCGATACCCAGACGAGCCAATCATGAAGCAGATCGTGTCTAGGCTTGAAAAATTGGGCCTCGGCGGACCGAGTGGCGTTTCAGAATGATCTCCCCCCAAAATGATCTCCCCCCAAACTTCGACGCCTTGGCGATGTTTGTCTTTATCCAAAGCTCCGGTTTCATGCTAAAGTGGGGTGGCCTGGTCGCGACGCGTGCGGTTGGAGGCCGAACCGCGATCTTGAATCATCTCTGTTAGGACAAACAACGCATGCCGATCTCCTGGGAAAAAATCGAGCCGTTGCTCATGAAAGTCGCCAAGCCGGCCCGTTACGTCGGGGGCGAGTTTAATCAGGTTGTGAAGCCTGGGGCGGGGGTGCGGGTTTGTTTGGCGTTTCCTGATCTGTATGAGATTGGGATGTCGTACCATGGGTATCGGTTGCTCTATGAGCGAATCAACGCGGTGGGGGATTGGGCGGCGGAGCGGGCGTTTTGTCCGTGGCCCGACTTCGAGGCGCTGATGCGCGAGCATGGGATTCCGGTCTATTCGCTCGAGACGCGGCGGGGGCTGGGCGAGTTTGATTGGGTCGGGTTTACGCTCCAGCACGAGGTCAATTTCACCAATATCCTGACGATGCTCGACCTCTCTAGCATCCCGCTCGAGAGCAAGGACCGCGTCGATCCGTTCCCGATCCTGGTCGGGGGCGGCGAGGGGAGTTTTTCGCCCGAGCCGCTGGCGCCGTTCCTCGATGCCTTCGCGGTCGGCGACGGCGAGGAGGTCGCCATCGAGATCACGGCCCTGATGGAGCGGGCCAAGGCGGGCGACTGGGACCGGCGGCGTATCCTGCGCGAGCTGGCCAGGCTGCCGGGCATCTACGTCCCCGAGTTCTACGAGTTCGATTATCACCCCGACGGCACGATCAAGGAGGTGAGCCTCGCCCCAGAGGTCCGCGACGAGTCGCCGCCGCCGCCCCGCACGGTCCACAAGCGCTACTTCGACGTGGGCCGTGATTTCGGGTCGATCCGGCCGGTCGTTCCACTGATGCGCACGGTCCACGACCGCCTGGCCATCGAGATCCGCCGCGGGTGTGTCAATGGGTGTCGCTTCTGCCAGGCGGGGATGATCACGCGGCCGGTCAAGGAGCGCTCGCTCGAGCAGATCGTCGAGATCGCCCGCGAGGGGGTCGCCAACACCGGCTACGACGAGATTTCGCTGCTCTCGCTCAGTTCGGCCGATTACACGATGATCGCCCCGCTGGTGCGCCGCATGACCGAGGAATTCGGTCCCGGGGGCGTATCGGTCTCGCTCCCCTCGCTGCGGATCAACGGCTTCGACGTCGAATTGGTCGATGAGATCGCGCGTGTGCGCAAGTCGGGCTTCACGTTCGCCCCCGAGGCCGGCACCACCCGGCTGCGCGACGTGATCAACAAGCCGGTCGACCAGGAGCGGTTCTTCGAGATTATCGAGGACGTCTTCCGGCGCGGGTGGCGGACGATCAAGTTCTACTTCATGCTCGGGCTGCCGACCGAGACCTACGCGGACCTGGACGGGATCATCGAGATCTGTGAGCAGGCCGCGCGCATGGGCCGACACCACCACGGCAATAAGATCAAGGTCAACGTCACGCTCTCGCCGTTCGTCCCTAAATGCAACACCCCGTTCCAGTGGGAGCCGCAGTGCCCGCGCGAGGAGCTGGAGGAGCGCTACCAGTACGTCAAGCGCAACATTCGCCATCGGGTGGGCCGCGCCGTCGATATCAAGACCGCCGACACCGGCGCTTCGTTCATTGAGGCGGCCCTGGCGCGAGGGGATCGGCGGATGGCGCGCACGATTCGCCGCGTCTGGGAGCTGGGGGCGCGGTTCGACGGCTGGGGCGAGATGTTCGACCTGGGCCTGTGGCTGCGGGCGTTCAAGGAGACCGGCCTGGACCCCGAATTCTACGCCAATCGCGAGCGTCCCGAGGACGAGATCCTACCCTTCGACCACATCGATTCAAATATCGGGCGGCGTTTCCTGTGGGTCGATCAGCGGCGGGCGCGTCGCCAGTTGGTCGTCGAGAAATGCGACACCGGCCGCTGCGCCGGCTGCGCGGTGTGCAACGACGTAATCGACCACGTGATGGCCGACGAGCGCGAGACGGGTGGCGTGGGGTCCGGGAACCGCAACGGCGGTTCCGCGACCGGAAACGGGCGCCCGAAAAACGGTTCGGACCGGCCCCTACCCGTCGCGAATCGGGCCATGGAGCCCGTCATGACCACGCGCGAGGAGGACGCGGAGGATGTCTTATCCGCCGACGAACGCCCAGACCAAGCCGAGGGCGACACACCGGCCATCATCGAGTGCGGCACCGCGCCAATCACCCCGCCTCAGGCCATCCAGAGGCTGCGCGTGACCTATTCCCGAGCGGGCGCGCTCCAGTTCATCTCGCATCTCGATTTCGTCAAGGTGATCGCCCTGATCGTGCGGCGGGCGGGGATCCCGGTCGCCTATTCGCAAGGCTTTAACCCCCAGCCTCGCATCCAGTTCACACCCCCCATGTCGCTGGGGATGCGCGGGGAGCGAGAGATGTTTGACATCATGGTGGCCGAGTGGGTCTCGCCCCGGCAACTGCTCGGATCACTCTACTCGATCGAGTTGGACGGCCTGGGGTTCCTCGAAGCCGAGGAGATTCCGTTGCGCGCCCCGTCGCTCGAGGCTCAGGTCGAGGCGTCGCGATTCGGCCTGCGATTCACCAACCCGCCCGGCGCCGAGGAGCAGCAGGAGGTCCCACGCAAGCTCCAGGCCTTCACCGAACAAGACGAATTCGTGGTCGAGACGCGAAAAAAGAAAGGGACCAAACGGGTCGATCTCAGACATTCGATCATTGACCTGGATTGGACGCCCGGGGATTCCGGCGCGCAGCCGATCGAGCTTCAGATGACGATCACCCACACGCCGGGTCTCTTTGTTAAACCCCACGAGGCGCTGGGCCACATCCTCGGGCGCCCGCTTGACCTAGCCATCGACGTCCAGGTCTGCCGTTTGGGTTTTGTGATGAGTGAGAAGCCGGTGGCGGCTGGTTGAGCCCCCGCGACGACGGCTCATTCCGCCTTCCGGACCGAGCCGCGCACCAGGGCGACCACTTCCTCATTTTGGAACGGCTTGGGGAGTATCCCGACAACGTTCGGAATCTCGAGCAGGGGCGTCAGCGAGCTTTCTCCCATGACGCTCATGACAACGACCGATACCGATGGGGCGATCTCCCCGAGTTGGTCGATCAGGCGCCCTCCTCGGGCCCCCGGAACCGACGAATCCAGCAGCACCAGTTGGATCAATTCATGATAGTCCTTATAAAGGGCCAAGGCGTCGCTGGACGTGGCGGCCGCGACCACGACGTAGCCGGTCTTGATTAGGATGGTGGAAATAAGATCGAGAATCAGCGGCTCGCTATCGATCACCATGATTTGGGTGGATTCGTTCGGGTTCTCACCCACGCCCCGGCTAATGCTTTCGGAGTCCAGGACATTCGCCAAGCGCATCTGGTGCAGGAGCTGGCTAATCCCAGGCTGAATGTTTACGAATCGCAACGGCACGCCATGATCCACGTAGCGGCGATAAAAGGACGACAGATGCCTCAGCGCCCCGGGGTCCATGTGCGTTAACCCTTCAAGATCAAGGATGATCATATCGGGTCGGCCAGCCTCCGCTTCCGAAACCACCTCCGAGAATTGCTCCACCCGATCCTGACGGAAAAAGCCCGTCAGACGGATCACCGCCGTGTTTTGGGTGATACGGAACGACACGGGAAACTGGTCGTTCATGGGAGAGGCTCCTTGTAACGGAGGCGACGCGGAGCGCAACGCGGAACGGGTGGGAACATTGATCGGATTGGGCGTCATGGATCGGTGCTCCGGCGCGGCGTGTTTCGGTTCGGAACCCAACGAAAACCCTCCGGCCCAAACCGCAGCCGCAACGGATTATTGATCAATACTGGGAAACACGCCTATCGTGAAATCCCTGACAAAGAAGAGTAAAATTCCTTACACCCCCCAGTCGCCGGCGGCGAGTCCGTCGCATGTTCATATATATAAGCCCATATTTCCCATTTGAGAAATAGAAAGTCATGGTATAATTTTTCAAATGGCCGATGAATAAAGGCTGAAGTCGATGTTCGAGCAGCAAGAGTTGAGAGATCTGATGGGTGAGAGCAAAAAAGAGGCCTTGCGGGTCCAGTTTGACCCCAGGGTGAAGATGGAATTCCACGGCGAAAGCTGACCAGTGATGGTGGCCTGATTGTTTACCGAGAGCTGGATGAGGTGTTGGGATTGACAATTCTGGCCGAGGAAGTTCTTCAGGATTCGCGCACGGGTCA
>CAUZJO010000107.1:0-16651 GCA_963580245.1 Candidatus Sumerlaeia bacterium
GCCGTCAGAGAAGGAGGTGATCCATGGGGGTGAATGTTTAAATTTCCGGCCGTGAGAACTCAAAAGAGCTTCTTCGGCCAGAATCCATGGTCAAATCCCTTGCCTTTGGCCAGGCACGATGGGCTGATCCACTCAAAGATTTGGAGGATCGAACGGTTTTGTTAGCGAAATGGGAAATGTCGGCCTAAACCCTAATCGGAAACGTAAGAAATGGCCGAGAACGACCAAGAAAAGACTGAATATCAATCGCAAATGAAGCTCGAACAGCGGCGCGTGAAGGGAGAGATGTCTCGAAGTCAGGAATTGATCACATTTGTGGTCTTTGCCCTGTTTCTCCTCTTCTTCGGCGCCACGCGGCTGGACTTGTTGGATGGGATGGGCTTGATCATGGGCGACCTGTTGCGATTCGAGCAACACCTCGGTATCGGTAGAGATACAATCGGTGAGTTCATGGTAAAACATCGCTACGGGTGGTTCTCGGCGGTTGAGCTGCGAATCCTGGCGCGGTTGGAAGCAATTAAGATATGGTCAGACGGTGGGGATATCCACATGCGCCGTCTCAGGCTCGGTATCAGCATGCGCGAGAAGTTGATCGAGATCGGCTCCGAGGTTGTCCGTCGTGCCTGTTGCGTTACGTTCTAGATGGCCGAGGTGGTTGTCCCGCGAGATTTGTTCACGGCGATCTTGAGAAAGATCGATCGGCTTAGGGTTTGTCCCCGAGCAGGTTGGGGCAAAAATGGTACCGAAAATCACGCACGCCTGCAAAACGGTGGAAGAGGTGCGTCTTACCGCTTGAAAAAGGAGGCGATTTTCCGTGGCGAAGGTGAAAAACGCTTCACGGAAGCTCGATAAGCCAGCATATGGTCGACTCAGAAAAAAGGCTTGCTTCTTAATCAATTACACGGCGACAATTCCAGTGAGGTTGACAGGGTGGCCGAATTTCGTGAGCCATATGGGCAATCTCGGTTTAGGATACTTGGATTCGACCTTTAACTTGTAAATCTCACCTACTTAATCGGGATCATACGCCTAAACAGGGGCGAGTTCCATTAAGGCTCAAGTCGAAGAGGGGGTAAGGGGTAATGTTGCAGCCTTCCAGCCGAGTCAACAGGCACGGATCCCGTTTATACCTGATCCTGCTGTTCATTGGCTTATCGATATTCGGTGGCCATCCGCTCGCCGCGGCCCCGGATACCGTAAACATTCAGGGTAGTGTTCTTGACTCGGAAGGGATCCCGCTGACGGGAACGCGGGCCTGGCAGATCAGGTTCTATGACGAGGAAACGGACGGGAATGAAATCGGTACGACTCCGCCTTCTTTCTCGCCCATGACGGGGTCCGTAACGTTAAGCAACAGGGGTTTCTTTAGCATCCCATTCGAGCTGCCGCAAGCCGCGCTGGACTCCGCACAACTGTGGTATGAATTGGGAATCGATACGGATAGCCCTCCTGATAACGACGCCTCCAACAATGTCTTCGCCGGTCGCTCGCGGGTGCACAGCGTACCGTTTGCCCTCCAGGCTGGCGAGTTGCTCGGGACGGTGACGGATGCCCAGGTCCCGGACGACATTACCGTTCAGCAAACCCAGACGGCCCTCACGGCGGATATGGCAACGACGGCGTCGTTTGCAGAAACCGCCGGGCACGCAACGACCGCTGATTCGGCGACGTTTGCCGATTTTGCCTTGAATGCAGGCAACACCCTTTGGATGGAAGTGCTTGCCAATCCTATTGAGATGCCTGACGATCTTAACAATGACACATGGACGGCAAATGACGTCATCATCCAGGGTAGTCTTGGCGTCGGCTATGACATCCTGCCCAGCTACGATTGGCGATTCGATACCTTCGTCCTTACTGAAAACAATGTACGGATCCTCTTTCGGGATACGAGTTCATCAGCGCAGTTTCCGTCAGTAGACTGGCGCATCGGAATCAATGACACGCGGAACGGAGGAGAAGATTATTTTAGAATTGAAGACGTAACGAATCATACCCGGCCGTTTCATGTCGGCGCCAACGCGCCCGATGGCTCGCTGTACGTCCAGCAAACCGATGGCCATGTTGGGGTGGGCACCGCTTTTCCTCAAGGTCCGTTTGAAGTCCACCTGGCGAGTGCCGCGATCCCCGACGCCTCCCAATTGGTCAAGGATCAAATGACGAACGGCCCCGGCGTGGCGCAAAGCTTCACCGCGCTCGCCTCGGGATTCCTCAAACAGGTCACCATAAATATACAACAAGCAGACAACGAAACACAAAACACGTTAATGTTGCAGATTTACTCCGGGAGCGATCCCGACAGCGGCGTGTTGCTGGCTACCGTTCAACTCGATTACGGCCTATCCCCTCTCGGAAACCTGCCCGCATTTCCCAGCGACGTGGTCTTTGACCTGTCCTTCCGCAATCCGCCCATCGCTCTGGTCGCCGGATCCTCTTACGTTCTGGTGATCCATTCCAACACACCAAATATTCCGGGCCTGTCTGGTTTTTCCGTCGGCTCCAGCGGAGACGTGTATGCCGGTGGTAAAGCCCTCAGAAATGATACTCCCGCTTTTTCTGAGATGCCGTGGGATAGCTTGCCGGCCGTCGATTTGTTCTTCAGCACCACGATTGAAACATTGGTTCAATCCGCGTCCAATACGGCCCTTCTGGTGGATGGTAACGGACGAGTGGGAATTGGAACAAATACTCCGCAACGGCCGCTACACATCAACGACATCCTGCGCCTGGAACCGCGCAACCAGGTGCCGGCTGACCCATCGGAGGGGGACGTTTACGTCAACAGCACCGATCATCACATATACTGCTACGTGGCAGGGGTGTGGAAACAGCTTGATAATTAGGTGAGCCAGGGTTGTAATCCGTCGCTCATCCAGGGCTTACACTTGTTTTTGAGCGACCCGTAGATTGACATGAATGGCAAAGACCATGCCGACCCAAAAGTGTGAAACCGGCCTCAGACTCATTCTGACAGTGATGATCAGTTCGAGCACCGTGGTTCTTGCCGATGGCGTAAACGATGGCGGTTTTGGGCTGGTCGGCGCATCCGTTGAACGTTGGGCCGGCGGCACGAATCAAAACAATGCCGGTTATCAGGTTCAACACGTGGGTCTCTTCCATCAATCCAGCGTGCATCAAAACGCCGGCGGCTTCCTTCTGCTCCCACCGCCCGCAACCACCACGTCGACACCGGAACCCACCCCCGCACCCACGGGACCAAATGGGTTCCGCGACGACTTTGATGATCTGGCTCATAGCCTCGGCACCTGGACCATCGTCACTGCTGACGGCTTTTCGGTCACCGTTGGCGGTGGGCAGGCTGTATTTGACGCCGATGATGTGTCCGACCCCAGCGACGGCTCGTTCGCGGACTGGAACTTCGATAACTTCTGGGACAGGAGCTACCTGGTCAGCCGGGTGTACTGTCCGCGGCAGGTCTTTGATCTTCCGACCGAACTCGAGTTCGGCGTCAGTTCTTACCGGTCGACCGCCTGGTATATCGGATTCACGCCCGTGGGAACGGACGCCTTCATTGACCCGCAGATGAAGTTCGGCGACTCGGTGCATTACTTCTGGCTGGGGGCAGACAATCCTTTCCACACGTTTCACGGTGGGCCGACGTGGGCCAATCCCGGGCCGGGCAGCACCGTGGGCAGCAGCGCAACGGCGGATGCGGGTTCATCGGCGGCTGCGGACGGGGACCCCGACATAGGGCGTTTTCGCATTACGCTGGATCCTACTGTAGGCAATGGACCCCTGTGGGAAAGGCACAACGGAACCGACTGGGAGACGTGGGTGGACAAGCGCGGCATGACTGATGGGACCAATCCGTTCAGCGCGGCGATCGATTTCCAGGTGCTGATCAACTACGACGGCGGCAACGACGCCTTGTCACTCGATTATGTCCAGCTTACCTGCGGCGGCGACATCCCGGTTGAGATGTCGTCGTTTGTTGTCGAGTAGGGAGCGGGTCCAGAGACTGCGGTCTATATGACCCATCGTTTGGCTTTCAAACGCATCGCGGCCGGTCACGGGTTGACCGGTCGCGTCTGTTTTTGGTTCGCTCTCAATCCCGCTGATCGACATCTCCCAGCTTAGGGTTTGTGGGTCTAAATGAAGTGGAATGGAGAATTAGGAGGTGCTCAGTGCTAATGTCGGCTGTACCTCATCAGCGAAAGTAACGAGGCTTTAGCGGATACTTTTTAGAGCCTGCGGTTATAAGAGGTTAACCCCATGCACCTTTCCGGACGACACCGGGTGTCCCCTCATCAATAAAAGGGTATCATCAACACGCGGTGTAACGCTTTTTTCACTCATCACCGGGAATACTCAAAGTTTTTGATCCGGCCTTGACTTCACCACCGTTTGCCCCCTAGATGGTTAGATCGCTCACCCGAGCAGGCATTGCGTTGAAGGAAGATGGGTTATGCAACTGGAGGGGTCGATTGTCGCCATTGTGACGCCGTTCGCGGACGGGCGGATTGATGAGGCGGCGTTTCGTCGGTTGGTTGATTTTCAGATCGAGAACGGGACCCGCGGGATCGTGCCGTGCGGGACGACGGGGGAGTCGGCCACGCTCAGCCATGCCGAGCACGCCGAGTTGGTTCGGCTAACGGTCGAGACGGTGGCCGGGCGGGGGGTGGTCGTCGCGGGGACCGGCTCAAACTCGACGCGCGAGGCGCTGGAGCTGACGGTCGCGGCCAAGGCCGACGGGGCCGACGCAGCGCTGCTGATCACGCCCTACTACAACAAACCGACTCAGGAGGGGCTGTACCGGCATTACCGCGTGATCGCCGAGGAAGTCGACCTGCCGCTGGTCGTTTATAACTGCCCGGGCCGGACGGGGTGTTCGATCTCGCCGCAGACGATGGCGCGGCTGGCCGAGCTCGACAACGTCGTCGCCGTCAAGGACGCCACGGGCGATCTGGAGTGGACCACGCAGGTCTGTGCGATTGAGGGGTTGACGGTCATCTCGGGCGACGACTCGCTAACGCTGCCGCAGATGTCGGTCGGCGCGCGCGGGGTCATCTCGGTGTTGGCCAACGTTGCGCCGCGGCCCATGGCGGATTTGGTTGGCAAGGCGCTGGCGGGCGATTGGGAGGGAGCGCGCGCGTTGCATCACAAGTATTTCGCCCTCATGAAGACGCTCTTCATCGAATCCAACCCCATCCCGGTCAAGGCGGCTTGCGAGATGATGGGCCTGATCGGCCCGGAGATCCGTCCCCCGCTGACCCCCCTCGGCGAGCCTAACCGCGCCCGGCTACGCGAGGTGATGCAGGCGGTCGATCTGATTTAAGATGCTCACCCGGGACAGCAAAGACCAACGCTTAAAGATTGAGGGGGTCAGGCTCGCGACGCTGGCCCGGCGTTACGGCACGCCCCTGTACATCTATAGTTACAGCGCGCTCGTCGAGAACTTCACGCGCGTCCAGAAAGCCTTCGAGACGGTGGGGGCGACGATCGCATACTCGATGAAGGCCAACTCGAGCGCGGCGATCCTACGCGCGTTGATCCGGCAAGGAGCGGGGCTGGACATCGTTTCGGGCGGTGAACTGGCGCGCGCCCTGCGGGCGAAGGTCGATCCGGGCAAGGTCATCTTTGCCGGCGTCGGCAAGACGCGCGAGGAGATCGAGCAGGCGCTTGGCGCGGGGATTCGCGCGTTCAACGTCGAATCGGAGTCCGAGGCGGCGGCGATCGACGACGTGGCGCGGCGCCTGCGCAAGCGGGCCCCGATCAACATACGCGTCAATCCGGACGTCGAGGCCGGGGCGCATGAATACATCACGACCGGGCGCAAGGAGAACAAGTTCGGAATCGCTTACGACTCGGTGAATGGGCTGCTTAAGCGGCTCTCGAAGCGGCGCAACCTGGAGCTGATCGGCCTGCATGCCCATATCGGGTCCCAAATCACCGAGATCGAACCATTCGTCCGCTCGGTGCGGCGAGTGGCCGAGTTGGTCGGTGAACTGCGGGCCGCCAGCCATGCCATCGAGTTTCTCAACCTGGGTGGGGGATTCGGGATTGCTTACGAGGAATCCGAACACGCCATCGACGTCGAGGGCCTGGCCGCGGCACTCATCCCGCTTATCCAACCGCTGGGCGTCGAGGTCTTCTTCGAGCCGGGTCGGTATATCGTGGGGCCGGCGGGGTTCCTGCTCACGCGGGTCGAATACATCAAGACGGCCGAGACCAAGAACTTCGCGATCGTTGACGGAGCGATGAACGACCTGTTGCGCCCCGCGCTCTATGCGGCGTATCACCGCATCGTGCCGGAGGGCCCGCCGCGGCGGGGGCGTCCCCGGACCTACGACGTGGTCGGACCGGTGTGCGAATCAGGGGATTTCCTGGCCAAGGACCGCTCGTTCGCGGGCCTGAGCGAGGGTGACCTGCTGCTCGTCCGCGACGCCGGGGCCTACGGGATGGTGATGGCGTCCAATTACAACTCGCGCCCGCGCCCGGCGGAGGTCCTGATCAGGGGCAACCGCCATTACCTGACCCGCCCCCGCGAGACGATCGAAGAGGTGATCGGTCAAGAAACGGTTCCGGATTTCCTCGCAAACAGCACCGGCGGGTGTGATTGAGTCTTGGGAGTAAACGCCGCTTCGGTGAAGGGTTGCCCTCGTGGTTGATGATCGGCTCCCGGCTCCCGTCCCTCGTCCTCGTAATCGGTCTTTTTCCCAGATCACAACCGACCAAGAGCGTGATGAGGAGGTGGATTACGAGGACGAGGGACGAGAGCCGACCTGGAAGGGCGCGGAGCCATTACTCGGTATCGTATCCGAACAATCGTCGTTCAACGATTTGGTTGGCCACGAGTTCGGGGACTTGTTCTTTCCAATCCGTCCGGCCTTCCTTGATCTTGCGGAGCACATCGCGCGAAAAGATACTCAATAACTCCTTGTCAAAACCCTCCATGCCGACGATGAAGTGGTTTTCGACCAGGTAGCGGTAGAGCAGGCGCAGGTGATGGTCCACGCGCAGGTTCTGGATCGTCTCCAGCTCACTGGTATTTCGATCGTACATCGGATAGACGTAGAGGGTCACCTTGCCGGAAAAGAGCTTGCCGAAGCACTCGAGGATGCCTCCTTCGAGGTCATCGTAGTACTTCTCGTTAAAGATGTCCTTGACGTTGGGCACTCCCAGCACGATTCCCATGTTCCGGTTGGTGTAGCGGCGAAAGTAGGCCTGCAACTTGTAGTATTGGAGATAGTTCGAGATCATGACGGTGTATCCCAGCGAACCTAGTAGGTCCACGCGCGCCAGGAAGTCCTGATCGTCGATGTCATGCCCCAACATCAACTGGGCCATGGTGATCTCGACCAGCGTCATCACTTGCTTGGTGTCCGGTTTATTGGCCCCCAGGAACTGGCGCGACCCGCAATTGATCATGTCGATGTTGACCTTGGTGACGGGCCGGAAGCTGCCGCGGATGACCAGTACGTGTTTCTTGTAGAGGACTTCGGAAGCCTGCACGACCTCGCCCGACGGCAGAAACATCACCGCTTGCGTAAAGCCCATGTGCACCAGGTAGAGGTTCATCAGCCGGTTCTCGATCTCTTCGAAGTAGGGGCCGCTGAACTTGATCAGGTCGATATCGATCCGGCTGGAGACCAGGTTGTCCATCAGCGACTCGATCAATTGCTTGGGATCGCGGTAGTGATAGAAAGCCCCATAGATGAGATTGACGCCCAGAATTCCAAGGGCCTCCTGCTGCTGCTCGGTTTCGTGATCGAGCATATTGACGTGGAGAATGATATCGCTGGGCGGGGCGCCGGGATAAAGCTGAAGCCGGACCCCCAGCCATCCGTGGCAGTTGGACTTGCGACTGTAGGAAAGGGCCGCCACGGTATCGGCGAAGGCGAAGAACGTGGAGTTCTTGGAGCGGATCTCGGCCAGACGTTCCACGGTCAGGCTGAACTCGTAGTCCAGCATCTTCATCAGGCGGCCCAGACTGACGTAGCGCCGGTTCTCCTCGGTGCCGTAGATCGCGTCGCTGAACTGCATGTCGTAGGCCGACATCGATTTGGCGATCGTCCCCGCCGCGCCGCCGGCCCGGAAAAAGAAGCGCGCGACCTCCTGGCCGGCCCCGATCTCGGCGATCGTACCGTATTTGCAGGCGTCCAGATTAAGGGTCAGTGCCTTGTGGACGGCTGAGCGTGTGTCCTGTGCTTGATCCATCGCGATGCCTTCCGTGGGGTCGTCTGTGTCCTTGAAATCCAGTGCTGGTGCGGGATGATGCATCTCACGGGTGCGCAAGATGGTACCCTGTCGGCCGGAGGCACAATCCGATTCCGTTCTCATCCTTGACCCCGAAGGGGTCGAATGTGATTAGCCGCGGGTGTAAACCCACGGATCTCGGTCCTCATACCACGACAACCCTGGAGGGGTTGAATCGTAACGTGATGCGGTCTGTTCGACCCCTTCAGGGTCGCGACGTTTTGGGGTCCCACTTCCGGGGGTTGACACCCCCGGCTAATCACATGGCTCCCCTTCAGGGAGCCAGAGAACTGAGTTGTGCTCCCAGCCCCTGGGTGTGCATCTCACGGCTCCGTGAAGCACGCCCGGCGCGGGATGCTCCTTGGGGCTGGACTTGCCCCAGGTTTGGCTATCATACTCATCGTAGTGCTCGATGCAATACCCGGCATGACGCAACGAGGTTCCCAAATCACAGCCATCTTCCCCGAGCCCCTGTCGCCGCGGCCCCGCCTGCCGATCCATGTCGTGTTGGACAACCTGCGCAGCGCGTTCAACGTCGGCTCAATCTTCCGCACCTCCGACGCGGGGCTGATCGAGCGCCTGCACCTGTGCGGCATGACCCCCTGCCCGCCCCATCCGCGACTGGCGCGCACGGCCTTGGGCGCCGAGGATTATGTGCCGTGGTCCTACGACAAGGAGGCGGCGACGGCCGTGGATGGCTTGCACGAGCGCGGCATCCCGATCGTGGCCATCGAGGCGGCGGAGGGGACGGTCCCTCACAGCCAATTCGACTGGCCCAGACCCGTCGCGCTGGTCTT
This sequence comes from Candidatus Sumerlaeia bacterium, assembly GCA_963580245.1. GTDB lineage: Bacteria > Sumerlaeota > Sumerlaeia > MVZB01 > MVZB01 > CAUZJO01. The sequence continues at coordinate 9,015 of CAUZJO010000107.1, forward strand.
GGGGCATGAGGTGCGCGGGATTCAGCCCCCCGTGCTCGAGCGTTGCGCCGCCGCCGTCCGCGTCCCGATGCTTGGCTACAAAAATACGATCAACGTGGCCACCGCTTACGGCGTGGTGCTTTATGAACTCCTACGCCGCTGGGGGGAGCTATCGGCCGAGTGAGGCCGGCGGAAGACCCACGATGCGGATCGGGGTGATCTCGGGGTTGCGGACCAGCCGCGCTGGGTCCGTTGCCGCGGTATCACGAGGCACCTTCACCGGCGGAAGACGACTCATCGCTCCCGGTCATCTCGCTCTCACCCTTATTCTCGTCCTTATCCAACTGTACGGCCCCGATGAAGTCTCCGGTCCCTTGCTGGTTCGTATAGATGACGATACGGTCCGTTTTAGCGATGTCGGCTTGCTCGGAGGCTTGATACAAAACAGTCCCTTCCCGTTCGGAGAACCGCTGGGCCCACTGGGCTAGGACCGTTTGCTCTTTATCAACCAGGAAGCAATCCACCTGGGCCGGTAGGGCGATTTCCTCCGGGAGCTTGTAGTGGAAGGTGACGGATTGGTCATCAGGGTCGAGCTCGGCGCCCTCCAGTTCCAAATCCGGACGCGGCCAGGTGAATTCAAGCGAAGGGTCTCCCAGCAACAGGAAACGGCCGCCCAGTGAGCGACGCGCAAAACCGTGGATCGAGCGGACCATGGCGTCGCCCAGTCGGTTGGCCCGCCGTTCATGCATCGCCCTGAAAAGACCATCCAAGAACCGGTAATTGTCGCCGATGTCGCTGCGCGCCGCGGCGCCGATCACGGCGATGGCGCCTCCCTTCGAGAGGATAAAGGTCTCCCCCATCGTCTGCGAGATGTGTGGATTATCGAAGTTGTTGGTGTAACACGACATGGAATAGACCACCGGCAGTTGGTTCACGTTGACCAACTGAGTGACGCTCTTTTGGTCGAACAGATGGAGCGTGAATTCGGAAGGTCGCGCCGTGGGGCCCAGCTCCCAGATCGTCCCGCCCCCGTGCCCGATGTAAGAGGCGAAAAGGCTTCCCTGGTTAAACTCATCGATGACCCGTTTGCTTATCGTTTCGGCATAATCGGGCGCGTCGTTATCCAGGGTGGTCTCGACAAAGCTGGACAGGTAATGGGGTAAGAAGTAGCTTTGGATCATCTCCTCACCGGCGGCCGTGGCCCAATTGGGATTTGCGGCGATGGTGAAAAACCTGGCGCGCCACGGTCCGAAGGCGCGTCCGCTTTCGTAGTTGATGATCTTGTTGACAACCAGGCGCGTATCTTCCTTGGTTTTGACCGACAACCGACCGACGGCCACCTCCGGCCGACCGAAGGGGTCTTCGAAATTGCCAAAGAAATTCTCGTTCACCTCGTCTCCGCTGAAAATATAAGCGTAGTTGGGACAGTAGGTCTTGTATTTCGAGATCGACGAGGCATCGCCCACCAACATGACGTAACGCAGTTGAGGCTCGGGCTGGCTTTCATGGACGTGGCGGAGGTAATCGCGAAGGGCGTGCGGCGAAGGATACCCGCCCGTCCGTTCATTAAACAAATCGAAGATACTCACCATCGAAACCCGCAACCCCCGTGAACGCTTCCACTCGACCAATGGCAGCAGCTCTTCCCAAAAGAGCGGATGGGTCAGAATCAGGAGCTCGCAATCGTCGGGCCGGTCGAACAGGCCTTTGAGTTCAAATCTCCGCATCGGCGGCGCGGTATGGCATCGAGGGTCGGAGACGGCGATCAAGGCCGAAGTCGTCGACGGGTGTTCGATATTCATCACGTGGTATTTTCGTTCCCCCTCTCCCTCGCTGAAGACTCCCCCGTCCCAGACCGTGAGCGTGTCGGGATCAAAAACCATCGCCTCGGGCGATTTGAATCCGCTGATGCGGCACTGACGCAGGCCGTGGCGGTCCATTTCGTCTCGAACCAGAAACTCCGCGTAATCATTAACCACCACGCTGGCCTGTTTGAATTCCACGTCAAACCAATCGAGCATGACGACGTCGATGCTCGATCGCTGAAACAGACGGCCGGTCTCCGAGTCCACGTCCGTCACCAACTCCGACAGGTTTTCTCCGGTCGGCTGCTCCAGACGGAACGTTACCATATTCAAGTTCCCGTCCCTCTTGAGCGAGGCCGGATCAACGGCGTATTCCATTCGAAGTTCTTCCATCGCACCCCATTGATAGTGTTTCGGATTCTGGTCGTTGACGGATATCTCGAGATTATGCCTCCCCTTGCGGGAGACCCCCTGGAATTTGGCCTTGATCGTGATCGGCGGGTCCAGCAGCGCCCACGGGACCATGAACGGATTGGTCAGGCTGCTGCTGGTGAGTTGGCTGTGTGGGCGCGTCAACTTCGCCCAGTAGATGTAATCCGTTTGCGACTTTGCGTCAAAGAACTCCCAGAGGTCGTTATCCTCGAAATGATACCGCCCACTGAGCGCGCGGTTGGGGATGACGGGCTGACCGGGGACCGGCAGCTTTGCCTGGACGGGCCGATAAACGCGCCGGTGTTCCGGCGTGCCGTTGAGGTAGAGCATCAGCGTCTGCGACCGCGGGGCGTAATCGTAATCCATGTTGACGAACGTGACCGTATCAAGCTGGCCGCCCTTGGCGAAGAAATAAAGCGCATCATCGGGCCCCATCCTGTCCGGACGCTTCTGCTTCAAATAAAATGGGACGGGCCGATCGAAATGGACGAGGGCCAGTTTGGACGGATCGAGCTGTCTCAGATTGAGGCCCAGCCCCTTGAGGTCGACGCCGGTGATTTTGTAGACGCCGCGTTTGACACAACGGATGCGGACGGCTTCGTTCGGACCCGGCTGGGCCGAAGCCGCCCAGACATGGCCCGTGAAACAAATACTCACGACGACCAGCAACCGGGTCGCCAGACCTCCCCATCGCCGCGGCGGGCGGCGTGTTGGACGCGAGACCGCCGGCGGACGTACGATCGACTCTGCGGATACTTCATTCATGGATGAGGGCCACCTACCGGGGCCCGTGAGCGATGAGTGAGGGCTGCCATGACCGCATTATAATTCGCGGACGCGGGCCGAACCAGAGGAATTTGCGACAGCGGCCCCTCTTGGGGGCGCTTCTTGATATCGCAACGATCCGGTTCCGCCTGCTCTCAATATTCGATTTGCATATGTGTCCGTATTGGTGAATGATAAAGAATCGTATAAAGAACCAGGGGCGACTCCCCGGGCTCTTCCCAAGATGATGCAAGACTTTCGCATACCATGACCAAAAAAGCACTGATCACGGGTATCACGGGGCAGGACGGTTCCTATCTGGCCGAATTCCTGCTCGAAAAGGGTTACGAGGTCTATGGGATTGTCCGCCGGACTAGTTCGATGAGTCGCGGCCGGATCGATCACCTGCGCGGCGGGGCCTGGGGTGATCAGATCCACCTGATCTACGGCGACCTCGGCGACGCCAGCCGGCTGGCCAGGATCATCCGCATGGTGCGCCCCGACGAAATCTACAACCTGGGTGCCCAAAGTCACGTGCAGATCAGCTTCGAGATCCCCGAATATACGATGGATACCGTGCTGATGGGGACGGTCCGAGTGCTCGAGGCGCTACGCGGCGCGGGGCTTGAGGCGCGCTTCTATCAGGCCTCCAGCAGCGAGATGTATGGCCGGGTCGTCGAGACGCCCCAGACCGAGCTCACCCCCTTCCGTCCGCGCAGTCCCTACGCCGTGGCCAAGGTCGCGGCCCACCATATCACCGTCAACTATCGCGAGAGCTACGAGATGTTCGCCTGTTCGGGCATCCTGTTCAATCACGAATCGCCCCGGCGCGGCGAGAACTTCGTGACCCGGAAAATCACCCGCGGCGTGGCCGAGATCAAGAAGGGACATCGCGAAAAGCTCAAGCTGGGCAACCTGGACGCCAGCCGCGACTGGGGCTTCGCGGGCGATTACGTCGAGGCAATGTGGCTGATGCTCCAGCAAGACCGGCCCGAGGATTACGTGATCGCCACCGGCGAGAGCCACTCGGTGCGCGAGTTTCTGAATGAAGCGTTTGGCGCGGTCGATTTGGATTGGGAACAGTACGTCGAGGTCGACCCCAGTCTGTTCCGCCCGTCCGAGGTTGAGATCCTTATGGGCGATGCCTCGAAGGCGCGCCGCCAATTGGGCTGGGAACCCAAGGTCGGTTTCAAGGAACTGGTGCGGATGATGGTTGAGTCTGATCTGGCCGCGCTTCAGGATAAAATCGGGACCGGCGAGCGGGGGGCCTGAGATCATTCGCGAGCGAACGGCATTTCTCCGCCGCGAGCCCAATGGGTGGGGTCTCAAGCCGTGAAACCCCCGGCGTTCGTCCACGTGGACCTGGACGGCTTGTGGACGCTTGCCCGCTGCTATGGCTATCCCGACCAAGACAGTTTCGATGACGACGCCGTCTTCACAACCGGTCTTCCCCGCCTGATCGAGTTGCTTGACGATTTGGAACTGCGGGCGACGTTTTTCATGTCCGGGCGCGACCTGGAGTATCCGGCCAAGAAGGACGCGGTGCGGCGGCTCATCGCAGACGGTCACGAACCCGCTAGCCACGGTTGGGGCCATGACCTGGATTACGGGCGATGGGACGTTGAGGAGTTGGGCACCGTGCTGGAGCGAACCAATCAGGCGATCGAGCAGGCGACCGGGCAGCGGCCGACGGGGTTCCGGGCACCGGGTTACTCGGTCAGCCCGGGAGTGCTTCAAGCTTGCGTGAACGCTGGTTTGCGCTACGACGGGTCGGTGCTGCCGACCCCGTGGGGGCCGATCTTGCACCGCCTGGCCAACGGCCTGCGCCGCCGCGTTCAGGCCGAACTGGGCCTGGCCAAGCCCGCGCTTGAAGTGGGTGTCACGGGCCAATACCAGAGCGCATGGAGCGGCCGGACAGGCTGGGTTGAGGTCGGGCCGGGAGCGCGACGGATCTTTTGCCTGCCGTTGGTTGTCTCGCCGTGGCTGCGCTTGCCGGTGCACGCGAGCTTGGGCATGCTGATGGGAGCCGCGCGGGTCCGGGGCGCATTGCGCGTGCTAGCAAGGCGCGGCGCGCCGATCACGTATCTGTTGCATGGGGTAGACACCTTGGGCCGCGAAGACCTGGAAGGACGGCTGCCGCGCTGTCTGCTCAGCTCCCAGGGGTTTCGCATGCCGCTCAAGCCGAAGATCGACTTCCTGCGCTCCGTGTTGACCGAGCTCAAACACATCGCCGACGTGCAATTGAGCGTGGATTGGCTGCGGAAGTCGTATCCGACCGAACTGGAGGCGAACGAATGACGGCCGCGAAAACCTCCACGACCCGGTCCCTCTCTCCGGTGCGCCGGTTCGTCAAGCTCGTCGATGAATACTACGACCAGTCGTTCCATCGCTTCCCGATCGCGGGGTCGGTGGCGGGCCGCCATGAGTTCGACCATGCGTTGGGCCGAGCCGATCCCGCAACCTGGGAACGCCAGGCTGGTCTGGTGGAGAAGACGCTCGCGGCCGTCGAGGACCTCCCACCGCAGGACTTCGAGGCCTCCCGGATGCTGGACCGCCGCGCGTTCCTCGCCCACCTGCGCCAGGAGCGCCTCGAATTGGTCGAGCTGACGCGCTGGCGCAACGATCCTCAGCTTCACCTGTTCGCGGCCGCCGAGGCGATCCATGACATGGTCGTGCGCCACAGCGAGGACCTCTCGCCGGTCGCCGAGGCGATCCTCTCGCGACTGAGAAAAATCCCGCGCTTCCTCGACCAGGCCGCCGAATGCATCCACCGCCCCGTTCCGCTCTGGAAGCAACTGACCGTCAGTGCCGCGCCGGCCGTCGGTGGGATGTTCAAGTCGCTGGCCGGCCCGCTGGCGGCCGTCACCGGTAAGTCGCCCGCGATGCTCGCCGGCGTCACGCGCCGCGCCGAGCAGGCCGCCCAGGATTACGCGCGCGTCGTCAATCGCGCCCGCCCCGCCGCGGAGGGCAGTTTCGCCCTGGGTGCCGAGCGATTCACGGCACTCATGCGCGAGCGGCTGGGCCTCGCCCTTTCGCCGCGCGAGGCGGTCGCCTTCGCCCGCCGCGAGGCCGAGCGGCTGGCCGAGGCGTTGCGCGAGGAAGCCCGGCGTTTTCACCCGCGCAACTCACCCGCCGAAATCCTGGATCAGGCCGCCCGCCAGTGGAAGCCCCGGGGCAAAGACCTGCTGGAGGCCTATACGCGGATGACCCAGCGGATGCGCGAGCGGTTCGAGAAGGCCGACTGGCTGACCTTCCCCCAAGGCGACCGCCTGCTGGTCAAGCCGGTGCCCGAGTTCATGCGCGACCAGTTCCCCACGGCGGCCTACTCGAGCCCCGGCCCGCTCGACCCCGACCAGACCGGCATTTTCTGGGTCAATGACCTGAGCGCGGCGGCCACGACCGAACGGCAACGCGCCGGTGAAGTCGCGCAACATTTCGGCCTCGAGCTGACCTGCGCCCACGAGGCCTACCCCGGCCATCACCTCCAGTACATCCACCAAAACCGGCACCCCTCGCTCGCGCGCAAGATGGCCCACCACGCGATCTACTACGAAGGCTGGACGCTGTGGTGCGAGCAGATGACCGCCGACCTGCCCCGCCGCCGCGCCGACAATCCCCACCTGCGCCTGATCCAGCTCCACGACGCCTTGTGGCGCGCGTGGCGTATTGTGATCGACGTGGGACTCCAGACCGGCGAGCTGACCTTCGAGGGGGCCTGCCGGGTGCTCCAACGCGAGGTCGGCTTCACCGCCGCCCGCGCCCGCGGCGACGTCAACTGGTACACCTCCCACCCCACCGTTCCCATGAGTTACCTGCTCGGTAAGATGGAAGTGCTGCGGCTGAAACACGACCGCGTCGACCGCGGCGGCATGACCTTGCGCGAATTCAACGACTGGATCCTCAGCTTCGGCGCCATCCCCTGGCGCTGGATCGAGCAAAGCGGCCTATAGCTTCGAATTGGGCCTGATGAGGGATCCGTTAACCGGGCGCGATGTGAGACTTATTCACTACATTATTAACCTATTTGTGTTTCAGTCGGCGTGGGCTCAAGCCCCCCAAGCCGAAAACAAGGAAACTCGCGTCGAGCGGTCGGACGAGCAGGACAAACCCCGTGGACCACATAACCCGATGAAACATTTCACCATCGCCCAGATCATCCTCTTTCCCATCCGCGCCTTCCGCGAAGACCTGCGGACCAATCCGCTCAGCCGGTTGACGTGGGGGATTGAGCCGAGGAGTCACAAGCGACGGTTAATCGCTGGAGTCGCGCTTGCGGGTCCTTCACTGATTCTAATTGCCACCACCATTGTCTTGCTGTTGAGACCCACGCGTGACCCCTCCGTCTACCTTGATGGCTGCGCCTCCCCCCAATCTTAGACCACGAACCGGCGAATTTAAGGTGGAATCTGTGGTTGCCTGTTGCGTGTTTTGAGCGGTCAACAAGCCGCCCCTGCTGATGCCGTTGCGTGGCGCGGCTCGTCCCCGAAGCGAAGCGACGGCATCTCGCTCGATCATGTCCGATCCCCTCTACCGACAAATACCTCTGCCGGGGTCTTCTTGTCCAGAGCCCAATGTCTCCTTTCTCCGTTATAGTAGGCAAAGTAGTCTCCAAGTCCTTGGTGTAGCGCCAGCCCATCGGCATAGGCCTTCGGGTAA
>CAUZJO010000108.1:0-16438 GCA_963580245.1 Candidatus Sumerlaeia bacterium
AAGGTCCGCCGCGAGTCCGAGCGACTCGGGGATGACGAATTGCTGTTCGACAGTGTTCGCCTTGGGGACGTAACGCTCGATAATTCCGCCGCGCGGATAATCAATGGTCCTGTTCGCGGTCTCGCGAGGGGTTATCTCCCCCGTCACGACTCCGGTGACAGGGCCTTCAGTGGTCGCAACCCGTGTCAATGCCCATTGCCACTGGGGGCCATGGCGCGGCGTAAACTGCATCCCGCCGGTGCTGAATCTGGCGCGATGGTTCGGATGGTTCAGTTCAATCGCGTCGTCAAGGCCGATCAGTTCGTTCAAGGCCATCGCTTGGACTTGCCGCGGCTCCAGGTTGAGTGTGTTGGAACTTTGGTGGGAGGCCCCTTTCTCAATGGCGCGAGTGTCTTGCGCCTGAAGCTGGCAGAGAGCCATAACGATCAACGCGACCGTGAGTCTGCCGCTTCCGTTTAACCCAATCATGCGGTAATTCATCTTTGTCTCCCGTTTAGTAATAAACTCGCGAGCATTGTCCGCCCCTGAAGACGGTTTCGCTAACGCTCAACCCGGATGGCCGGGTTCACTCAAAGCCTGGGGGCAAATCGATGCGTCTCCTTCAACCTGGAAGCATGATTGAGCTCGCGGGTGGTTGAGTCAATGAATTTCCCGAACCGGTCGAGGACGACCCTCACCGGGGCCTTTCTTCGTCCGCCCTTCGGTGTGTGCCGGCGGTGGCGCGTGCTCGGCGGGTCGGGTGAAGTTGTTCGCGACGAAGACCCCGGGGCCCCTGTACGAAAAAGCAGGGGGGGCGCACACGCGGTAGGGCCCCGTTCTCGCATATTATTTTATTTTTTTATTTCAATTCTGGCGGTCGGCATCGGAGCAGGTGGCCTAAACCGCGTCTGCGGTCCCAGAATCGGTGAAGGTGGACCGGAGTGACGGATGAGTTGTCGAGGACGGGTATGTTCGACTATGCTTCTGCAATGAGGGTTGCGCTTGTTATTGGACAACGTGCTCATCGAGCGGCTGTGGTGGACGCTGAAATACGAGGAGATTTACCCGAAGGCCTATGCCGATGGGCTGGCTCTACACCAAGGACTTGGAGACTACTTTGCCTACTATAACGGAGAAAGGAGACATTGGGCTCTGGACAAGAAGACCCCGGCAGAGGTATTTGTCGGTGGAGGGGGTTGGACATGATCGAGCGAGATGCCGTCGCTTCGTTTCGGAGACGGGCCGCGCCACGCGACGGCATCAGCAGGGGCGGCTTGTTGACCGCTCAAAACACGCAACAGGCAACCACAGATTCCACCTTAAATTCGCCGGTTCGTGCTCTAAAGATTGGGGGGAGCCGCAGTTTACGGTCATATGAACTTACCAGTCGAGGGGAAACCACGGCCTTCTGTCAACGGAACGGATGATCTGCTCAGAAGGATATTGGTGTCTTGGTCACCGCGTGTTCAGTGGAGCCGTCGGAGGTCCTATTCTAGGATGAACGTCATTGACACGAGTCTCACGCAGCGGGATAATCCACTCAGAATTGAGGGATTTGTATAGGTCGGTTAACCATATGGGATATGTCGGGTCCTGCGATAGAACCGATGTAAGTAGAGGAGGATCGTCAAGAAGTGATCAGGTCATCCTCGACACTGCAACGGTACCGTTCATGAGCAAAGAGACCGGGGGCAGCCGATCATACTCATGCCGAATTTGATCTCTATTGTCTATCTCAATTCAAAGAGGTTCATGGTGCTTATCATGTTCTTCATGATGAATTATCCGCCGATGACCATGCAATTCAGAGATGTAACGCTTGAGACCGGCATTACACACACGTTCACGCCGGTCCCCGATGATTGCGCCCTGCATGGGCCGGTGGGCGACACCACGAAATACTTCGCCGGCGGAGTAGTCGCCGAGGACTTTAACGCAGACGGCTGGTTTGATCTCTACGTGCTCCAGTCGGGGATATTGCCGAATTTGATGTATATCAACAACGAGGGTGCATCCTTTAGCGAAGAAGCCGCGCAGCGAGGTGCTGATCTTGTCGGGTTTGCCATGGGGACGGCGGCCGCCGACTACGATAATGACGGAGACGTGGATATTTGCGTGACGTATTGTTCGTCGCCGCACGTTCTTCTTGTGAATGACGGCAGCGGACATTTTACGGCCAACACCACGATGCTGACCGTCCCCCTGTCCAGTGTTACGAGTCCGTCATGGGGTGATGTCGATAATGACGGTAACTTGGAGCTTGCGGTTGGCCAGTGGAATGACGAGCCTCAGAATGTTTGTCTATATCGAAATGTCGGGGACGGCGTCCTGGAACCTTACGAGTTTCGCGACTTTCCGCACAAGGAAATCCTGTCGTTCACCCCTAGATTTGCAGATTTCAACAACGATCGCCTTTCCGACCTGATGCTGGTTTGCGATGGCCAGGAAACACAGTTGTACATGAACATCGGCAACGGCCGTTTCGAGAATGTAACGGGCACGCATATAACGATTGTGGACGTGAACGGCATGGGTCACACGGTCGGTGACTTTAACAATGACGGGTCTCTGGATATATTCGTGAGCAGCATCATCGCCCATGACATTGGCAATGCACTCTACAAGAACAGGGGAGACGGGACATTTTATGATATCGCGATAAGTGCTGGCGTCAATGATGGTCATTGGGGATGGGGCGCCAGTTTCGGCGATCTGGATAATGACGGTGATCTCGACATTTATCATGTCAATGGCTGGGGACGGCCATTCAACCGGAAGCCCGCTCGGCTTTTCGAGAACCTGGGCGATGATACTTTTGTCGACGTGGCCGCCGCCTCCGGTGCGGCCGACCTGGGGCAGGGAAGGGGAGTCGTTCTGTTCGATTATGACAATGACGGTTATCTGGACATTTTCATTGTGAACCATGAAGAGGCAATATTCGACGTCCAGCCGGTCGAGATTCGTCCGGGAATGCCCGTCCTGCTGCGCAATGAAACCGCGCAGGACAATCACTGGCTGAAAGTTTCTCTGGAGGGCACGCCTCCATTTCACCATCATGGTTTGGGATCGCGGGTTTATCTCAGGATGGAGTCCGGAATGCAGATGCGTGAACTGGACGCCTCCTCAAATTACTTGTCCCAGAATCCAAGCAGGATGGCTCATTTTGGCCTGGGGGCGCGACAGATGGTCGACGAGGTCCGCGCGGAATGGGTCAATGGAGACGCCACCGTGGTCGAGAACGTTGAAGCCGATCAGTTGATCGTCCTTCATAGTCCAATGGCGGAAATATCCAGTCGTCGGGTCGTCATCGGATCGCCAGTCACGGCTGCGGCGGCAGGCGATTTATCACAGGCGGCCATTCGGAGATGGATGATCGAGGGTACGGAGCATGAAGACCCCGTGACCTATACGTTTAACGTGCCTGGAGAGAAGGAATTACGGTTGAATAGGCTTGACCAGGATGGAGAAACGGTTCTCTTTTCCGAGATTTATCGTATCCAGGTCGCGGCCCCGGATAACAAAGTACCGGAATCGCTCTGGTTAAGTCTGAACTGAAGAAGGGTTGAAATATCACCGGCTTCTGCCCAGGGCGTTATGGGATTTTTTTTCGCTGCCTGATCGACCCTCCCGGCAGACTTCACTGCGATCATCCATTCGCCAGGGCTGATAAAGCCGGCCCTGGCGAATGGTGGCGTTTTAGATAGTCCCCGTAGCAAAACCTCAATTCTTGATCCGGAGAGGGGTTGAAATCTCATGATAGGGCGTGGCGAAAGCTCCCCAGCGCCCAAAGTGACTCCGCAAGGGGGCGTGGCGCGCGGTTTGGTGGCTCAAACATGTGCGTCCGGGCGCGGTTTGGCCTTGACCCCTTCCGTCGTCTTGATTTCTGGCCCGCTTCGGCGCCGTTCAGGCCCCGGCGAGGTGGCCGGTCAGCAAGCGCAGGTTGTAGGTCAGCACGCCCCATCCCACATAGGCCTTAAACGATCGCGCCCCTTTCCACAAACACCGTTTCAAACCAAAGCTACGCAGCAGCGTGGAGAGGTTGCCCTCGATCCCCGCGCGCCAGCGCAGCAGACGGCGGAACCAAGGCGCCTGTTTCAAACGCTTTCTCAGTTGGCTCAAGCGCCCCGGCTTGGGCAGCGCGATCTGCTCCACGCCGGCCTCGGCGGCGACTTTTTCATTATGTTTACTGTGACAACGCCGATCGGCCGTCAGTCGCCGCGGCGAAGGAACACCGGGCCGACATCATCGGGATGAGCGCCTTGCTGACCACCACGATGCACTACATGAAGGAAATTGTCGACGGGTTCCGGGAGGCGGGGTTGGGACACGTGCGGACGGCGGTCGGCGGCGCGCCGGTCAGTCAGATGTTCGCCGACGAGATCGGGGGCGACGGCTACGGGGAAAACGCGCCGACGGCGATTGAGTTGTTCAGGGAAATGGCGCCGGGCGACTGACGGGACCGAGAAAGAGACCGCGCGATGGCGGAGGCTATTTCCTGGCGAGTGCCATGTCCATCCACACCGCAAGAATCAGCACGGTTCCGCGCGCCATGTACTTCAGCTCGGGCGACACGGCCAACAGCGTCATGCCGTTGAGCAGACTCGTCATGATCAGCGCGCCGAACAGCACCCCCATCACCGTGCCCCGTCCGCCTCTCAAGCTTGCCCCCCCGATCACGCAAGCCGCGATCGCATCGAGCTCCATCAGATCCCCGACCGTCGTCGTCGAGGCGCCGGCATAGGCCGTCTGCATAAAGCCCGTCATCGCGACGATCGCCCCCAGCAGCGCATAGGCGCCGATCACAACCTTCTGGATCGGGATGCCGGAGAGCAGCGCGGCCTCCTCGTTGTCGCCGATGGCGTAGAGGTAGCGGCCGAACGGGGTGTGCTGGGTGACCACGTAGACCCCGAAGGCGACGACCCCCAGGATCACCACTGACAGCGGGATGCCGCGGAAGCTATTCATCACGATCACCATCAGCAACAGGCCCTGCAATCCGACGAAGGTCTTGAGAAACGCCACTTCGAAAGCGTCGACCGCAAAGCCGTGATCGCGGCGTTGGCGACGCGCGCGGATCTGAGCCAGGACGAAGAGCGCGCCGATGCCCGCAAAGAGCAGATAGCCACTCCACGCGGGGAAATAGTAGGTGGTGAGCAGCGAATAGAGATTCGAGGTATTGCCCGCGCTGACCGGGATCGTCGAATTGTGAATGACCAGCCAGAACGCGCCCTTGAACACCAGCAGTCCGCCCAGGGTGATGATGAAGGCCGGAATCCGCTGCCCTATGATCAGCTTGCCCATCAGCGACCAGACCAGGATGGCGAAGGCGAAGCCTATCGCCAGCGCCAGCGGCGCGGGCAGGTGGTGCTCGAAGATCAGGACGCTGGCGATGCCTCCGATGAGCCCTACCCCGCTGCCGACCGATAGATCGATCATCCCGGGCAACAGGACCAGCAGCATGCCCAGCGCCAACGTGGCGGTGATGGCCAGCTCAATCGACAACATCGACAAGTTGCGCGGGCTGAGAAACTTGTCGGACGCCAGCGCGAAGAAGACCCAGATCAATACGAGCCCGATGGCGATCGAAAAGTCGCGAATGGTAATCTTGCTATGGATGGGGTTCCCCAATGCCTAGTTGTTCGCCATGGCCGCGGCGAGCATCCGCTCCTGCGTGGCTTGCCCGCGATCGAATTGGCCGGCGATTCGCCCATTGCTGAGGATGACGATCCGGTCGCTCATCCCCATCAGCTCGGACAATTCGCTCGAAACCAGCACGACCGCCTTGCCCTGCGTGGTCAAGCGGTTGACCAACTCATAAACCTCGACCTTGGCGCCGACGTCGATGCCGCGCGTGGGCTCATCGAGCAAGATCGCCCGCGGTGCGGTCATCAGCGCCTTGCCGAGCACGACCTTCTGTTGGTTGCCCCCCGACAGGCTGCCGACGATGGTCTCCTGGCCCTTGGCCCGAATGCCCAGCGAGTCAAAGAGCGCCTGGTTGCGGCGTATTTCGCGGTTTTGGTCGATGAGCCACCGCGCGGTGAATTGCCGGAGCGAAGATAGCGACAAGTTGAAGCCGATCGATTTATCCAGGAACAGGCCGTAGCGCTTGCGGTCCTCGCTCACCAGTACCAGGCCCTCGGCGATGGCGTCGGCCGGCGAATGGTCTTTCAACTCGCGACCGTTGACCCGCACCGATCCGTTCAGGCGCTTGCCGTAGAACCCCAGAATATGCAACAGCAGCTCGCTGCGCCCCGCGCCCATCAGCCCGCCCAGGCCCAGGACCTCTCCCGCCCGCACCGTAAAGCTGATATCGCGCAGGACCTCCGCGCCCCCTTCGACCACCGACAAATTCTCTACCGCCAGCACCTCCGCGCCCGGTTCCGCCTGCTTGCGCGGATAAAAATCGACGATCTCCCGGCCCACCATGTGACAGATGACCTCGTCCTTGTCGGTCTCGGCCGCCGCCAGCGTACAGATGGCCCGGCCGTCGCGCAGGACCGTTATCCGATCGGCGATCTGGAAGACCTCGTCGAGCTTGTGCGAAATATACAGGCAGGCGATCCCGCGTTCCCGCAGGCTCCGCACGATCTGCAGTAGCCGCTCGACTTCCGACTCTGTCAGCGCCGCGGTCGGCTCGTCGAGGAGCAGAATCCTGGAGTTCTTGGCCAGCGCCTTAACGATCTCGACCAGTTGCTTTTGGCCGATGCCCAGATCGGCCACCCGTGCCGTCGGGTCCAGCGCGAGATCGTATTCGCGTAACAGCGCGCGCGTATCGGCATACATCTGGTGCCAGTCCACCAGCGCGCCGCGCCGGGGCTCGGCGCCGAGAAAGACGTTCTCCGCCACCGTCATCGCACCGATCAACGCCAACTCCTGGTAAATCACGGCGATACCCGCCGCCTCGGCGTCGGCGATGGAGTGAAACGCCGCGTGCCGACCGCTGATCAACACCCGACCCTCATAGGCGCCGCTCGCATGAACCCCGGAGAGTACTTTGATCAGCGTCGATTTCCCCGCCCCGTTTTCGCCGCACAAGGCGTGGATCTCTCCCGGCACCAGGTCGAACGAGACCCGATCGAGCGCGGTGACACCCGAAAACCGCTTGGTCAATGCCTGGACCTCGAGTACCTTCTCCATGCCTAGTTCCTACCCGGCCGCTCCCGCTCCGGAACGTTGCGATACACGTCCTCATAGGAATGGAACTGGTCCGCAATCACCGTCTCCCGCAGATTCTCTCTGGTAATCACGGTGACCTCCAGCATCACGGCCGGGACGTCTATCTTACCGTTATGCACGGCGTGGCGGGCGATTATCGGCTTGCCCATGGCCAGTTCGACGGCGACCTCGGCGACTTTGTTGGCAAGGTTCTTGATCGGCTTGTAGATGCTCATCGCCTGGGCACCGGCGGCGATGCGTTGGCAGGCGACCAGTTCGGCATCCTGTCCCGTCACCGCGACTTTCCCGCTCAAGCCCTCCTCGAGCAGCGCCTGAATCGCCCCGCCTGCCGTCCCGTCGTTGGTGGCCAGAATGGCGTCGAACGTTGCGCCGTGGTTGGTGATGGCGGCATTGGTGATCTTTTTCGCCATTTCGGGTTTCCAGTTCTCGGCCCAATCCTCGTGCACCACCTCGATCCGGCCGCTGGCGATATAGGACGCGAGGACATTGTCCTGGCCCTGCTTGTACAGAAACGCGTTGTGGTCGGTCTTTGCCCCGTAAATCCGCACGATTCGGCTCTTACGATTCTTGGGCAGCGTGTCGACCAGGTATCGCGCCTGCATCTCCCCGATCCGCATGTTGTCGAACGAGATATACAGGTCGAGGTCGCAGTCGGTGATCAGACGGTCGTAGGCGATGACCGGCGTGTCGGCCTCGTGGGCCAAGTTCACCGCCTTGGCCATCGCCTTGCCATTGTGGGGAACGATCACCAACACGTCGACATTGTTGCTCAGCAAGGCCTGGATATCCTGCATCTGCCGGGTATCGTCGCTATTGGCCGACTGCACCAAGACGCGTGCCCCCAGCGCCTCGGCCCGGGCCGTGAACAAGTCGCGATCCCGCTGCCAGCGCGCCTCTTTGAGCGTGTCCATCGACAGGCCGATGAGCAACTGATCGTTTTCCGCATCGTCGCCGCGGCGGCCGTCGGACTGCCGCGAAAGCGACAGGCCGATAAGCACGCTGAGAATCAAGGACACGATGACTAGACTGATGCGCAGCTTCATGGTGGATCCGTCGTTTGCCAGGGTGGGTGGCCTCAGGCCGGTCAGAGCGGAGTTTCTTAAAAGGTCTTGACCGCAGTGAACCCGGCATCGACCACAATGTTGGTTCCCGAGATGTAGCTGGAACGGTCGGAGGCCAAGAAGACAACGACTTCTCCGACCTCTTTCGTGGCGCCGATCCGACCCAGGACGTTCGCTTTGCGGACTCTTTGCAGGAAATCTTCGGCGTCTTCCAGATTCATGTCCGCCAGGTCACGGGTGAGCATCGGCGTGTCAATCGTCCCCGGAGAGATGGCGTTGACCCGGATGCCGTCGCGGCCCGTTTCCAGGGCCAGGGTCCGGGCCGCGGCGATGACTCCCGCTTTTGCCGCCGCATAGACCACGCACCCCGACAATGAATGGGTCGCCTGGACTGATGAGGTAAATAGAATGCTACCCCCGCCCCGTTTGCGCATCTCCGCAATGGAATATTGCGCACAGAACAAGGCCCCTTTCAGGTCCACGTCCAGCAGGAGATCCATGTCGACTTCCTGCATCTTTTCCAGTTCGACATAGCACTCGACACCCGCATTGGCATGCATCACGTCGAGTCCGCCGTATTCGTCGTCGGCGCGTCGGACCATGTTTTTAACGTCTTCGGAGCGGCTCACATCCCCAAACTGCGCCACCGCGCGACCACCGGCCGCGATAATGGCGTCGACCGTGGCGCGCGCCGCCGACTCGACAACGTCGTTGACCACTACCGACGCGCCGGCCTCCGCCAAGGCGAGCGCCGAGCCGGCGCCAATCCCCGAACCGGCTCCCGTCACAATCGCCACTTTGCCATCCAGTTCAAGAGCCATGAAGTCCTCCTTTCAAAACTCATCAAAAGGTCTTGCTCTACTGCGTTTCGTGGGGCACATTAACAAAAGTCACGTGTGAATTCAACGTACAAGAGCAAGGGGGGCATCTCACGGTTTTAAGAGATGAGCCTCTTCGATTTCCGGTTTGCGCTTGTAAGTTGAATGCACGTTCAGCACCATGGTCTGAAGTGGCGGTGCCGACACCACTCAATGGTTGATTGACTATTGACACGAGCGTCAAGGCCTATCCGGCCCGCTCGGTTAAATGGGATTTCATGCGGCAATGTCCATTGCATACGGAATCGAACTGGAGGAAGAGAACGATGAGCTGGCGATTCAAGCGCAATGCGGCGGTATCCCTGTTCTGTTGCCTGTTATGGATCGCGTCCCGGGACGCCGGGGCGGGTGAAATCTCCCTCAATCAGGCCGGCGTGGTCGTCGACGTTTCAGAAGCCTCGTATGTCCATTATACAATCTCGGAACTGCGGCGGCAGATTGAGCTGATGACCGGTTATGCCCCGGTTTTGTTTTATGATCTGGAGGAGGCACTGGAAACCGGCGAGGTCGAAGAACTCGGGCTTAAACTCCCTGTCAGTTCTCTGGTGGTGGTCGGGCGCGCGATGGCGGATCGTCTCGCACGGCTCCAGCCTGAAGTGACACCGATCACGGATCATTATCCGGGAGACCAGGGGATCGTCCTCAAATCGATGCAGGCGGCCGGGGGCAGGGATATTGTCCTGGCCGCGGGCAGCGACCCGCACGGCACGAATTACGCCGTCATGGAATTGCGGCAATTGCTCACGGAATCACCCTCGGGGCTTGCCGTGTCCGACGCCCTGGACCTGCTGGACAGGCCCACGATAAAAGTGCGGGGTATGTACATACACCAGCACTGGCGCTTCAACTATCCCTATTGTCCGTGGAGTTGGTCGGTCGATGAATGGAAGCGCGTGGTCGATACGCTGGCCTATATGCGTTACAATCTGATGATCCCGATGTCCCATACGGACATCATGGCGCCGCGCGCCACTCCCAGTATCGCCGAAAAGGAATACCTGGACGGCCTGCGCGAGATTATTGATTACGCCCATCGCCGACGTGGGATGAAGGTGTGGCTGATGGAATCGGCGAATATTCTGCAGGATTCCCCGGAACTCGCGCGGCTGGCCCCGGAGCGCCGCGACCATTACATAGAAGAGTGGGTTTGGCCCGCCAAGCCCGAAGAGCCGAGGACGCCGGGCATGAAGGACCCAAGCAATCCCGAAGATTTTACCGCAATGATGGCTCAGCGGGAATCGGTGTTCCGGCATGTGCCGAATGCGGACGGCTATGGATGCATAACTTCTGATCCGGGGCGCAGGATGCCCTGGTGCACCTCGGCCGAATTTGTGAACCTCTTTGTCGGTTACCGTGAATTACTGGAGCGGCATCACGAGCGTCCGGATGAAGTCACCCAGTTTATCTGGCTCAACGATGGCTGGGGCACGGGAACGCAGGAGGAAAACTGGCGCGATGTCATGAGCGACTGGGCGAAAAGGGTGAAGGGCCCCCGGAATTTTCAGATCTGGTTCTGGGATCGGCAGGCGCCGGTCGCGCGGCAAGTGGGTGAAATGTCGCGGACATCGCTAATGACCCACGCTCTCACCGGCGGCGGCAATGATATCGGTTTCACAAAGATCCATTTTGGCAAACAAGCCAAGTTCTCGGGCTCCGGCAACTTAACCTCTGCCGAGGGAATCCGGAAGGTCTTTGACCAGGTCGCCGAGTATCCCGAACTCGTGGGGATCACGGCAAACGCACTCACGTACCTGGTTGAGTTTCCAAATTTGTTCTTCTTTGGCAAGAACGCCGCATGGAGTAGCGAAAAAAAGGACGCGGATGACCTGACCATCCTGCAGGACGCGGCAAGGCACTTCTTTCCTGAGAATGCCGAACCGCTCGCGCAAGCCTGGGCTCAATTGACGGCATCCGGTTCGGAGAACGCTTTTGCCGCCGCTGACCGGATTGAGGAATTGTTGGAAAATAACAAGACGGGAAGGGTCGGGACCATCGGGGCTTTTGTCTTTCCGCAATCGACACAGATCCTGGAGGACCTTGTCCAGATGGTTCGCATTCATGGGGCCGCGGAAAAGGTTCGCGAGGCGGTGGAGCGCAATACCGGCGTAGATGAAGTCCGGGCGGCCGCCCTTGACTGTATGCGAAAAATGCTCGATTGGCAGAAGGCAGTCGGTTATTTCGGCGCCTATGGTCCGGATAAAGTGGTGAGTTGGGACTGGTTCCGGATCGGTCCGGACTCCCAGACCGTGATCGATGCCTGGGAAGAATACATGCAGAACCGGGATGACCGGGAGCAATTACAGCGAAGCATATTTCAGGAGTTATGCATGAACGGTTATACCCATTGGATTGTTTACTCGCTGGTTGGCCAGCATTTGTGGGGTTTTCAGCCAGGGGGGTGGGGCGGATTTCTGCATTCGAATAAATTCAACGATAAGAAACACATCGATGCAATTCCGGAGACGCTGCCCAAGCAAAAGCAGGATGCGTTGAATTGGTATGAATGGTATCGTCAGGTTTTTGAATGAACCATTGCCCTAAAAGGGTGGTACGAACAATATATCTTCTGGGATCTATATGGAAGCGGACGGGGGGCAAGACCGATATGGCATCGTCCCCCGTCGGTCAATCATCAGAAGTTCCAACCAAGGAGATCGGAGAAGGGGTTGACTCGCCCCGGCTGCTAATCATTGTATAGCTCCCAATAATCAACAGGGTTGACCGCGGGGGGATCGGCGAGCAGGGCGATGTAATCCATCTCGAATTGCGTGGTGGTAATGTCGCCCACGTGAATCGCGCCGACTGTAATCAAGCTTGAAGCGATGGTGAAAACGCTTAGCGGGCCGCTACTCGGTGTGATGTCGGTCCAGGCCGGGCTGGTCGGGTTTGGATCAGAACCGTTCTGATACCACAGCGTGATATCGCCCGCCGGATCGGCTTGGAACATAAGACCCTGGAGGGTATCGGGCACGTAAAGTTGCCCCGTATCCGTGCCTACGGCATTGTTCCCGTCCTCCGTAAACAAGATCTTGTTACCGTCTTCACCATCCAATTGGAACAGTCGGCTGCTGGTATCGCCGGTCGGGGAAGGGCCCCAACCACCACTAGGGCCCGATTCACCGGTGTGGATCCCAACAGACATCAGCCCGGAGCCCGGCATCTGGAAGATGCAGATAAAGGTGGTCGTGCCGGCCGTCAGCAGGCCGAATTTGGGGGTGACTTCGACAAACTGAGCTCCCGTCGAGCCGATTTGGGGGACTCCCAATCGCCCTTCGCCGGTGTAGTTGACCTGTGGCGCGCCGCCATTGGGAATCCACGCGAGTTCGCCACAACATTCGAGCGGCACCGTCTCGGGCCAGCCGATATTAAACTGGGCGTGCGTAAAGGTATCCTCGATAATCGTGGTCGGCATGGATACAGGCGGCGGTGTCGGCAACGGCGTCGGGGTGGGCGTCGGCGTCGGGGATTCCGTCGGTACCGGGGTCTCCGTCGGCGTCGGGGTCGGCGTCGGGGCTACGCTTGGCTGAGAGAGCAGGGCGACATAATCGATCAGGAAATCACCGCCGGAGTTGGGGCCCAGGTGGATCGCGCCGACTTCGATGTCGCCTGCTCCACTCGTGATGAAACCGGTCACCGGGCCCGCGCCGTTAATCTCGGTCCAGGCCGAGCTGAGCGGGTTCGGATCGGCGCCGTCCTGATACCACAGCGTGGCATCGCCCGAATCATCGACCTGGAACATGAGACCCTGGAGGGTATTCGTCCTAATATTTGTCCCCGTATCCTCCGAGGCTCCGGCTGCATTGTCTCCGTCGTTCGTAAAGTAGATGTTGCGGTTTCCACCATCCAGTTGGAACATCCGGGTGCTGGTGGCGTTCGGAGCGGAAGGGCCCCAACCAGCGCTACCCATGTCACCTTCGTGGAGACCAATAGAGATGATACCGGCCTCAGGCATCTCGAAGATGCAGATGAATGTAAAATCGTTGCCGGGCGGCAGACTTAATCCGTCGGCGGGGACCGTTGTGAGAAATTGAGCCCGCGTAGCACCGGTTTGAGGGATTGCTATTCGCCCGTCACCCGTATAATTGACGGTTGGCGCACCGCCGTTGCCCTGCCATTCGAGACCAGGAGGACCCACTTCTTCGAGCGGCTCGGTGCGGGGCCAGTCGAGAAGATGGGAGCTGCGCGAAAAGGTATCCCTGAGAATCGTGGTCTGTGCAATGACGGATGGGCTCGAAAAGCCCATCAAGAACGTCGATAAGATCGAAGCCGCCCATATCGATCGTGCGCCCTGACCAGACCTACTAATCCTTTTTAACTGTCTCACCGTTCTTTCTCCTTTTCTCGTTCGAGCCGTCCTCGCCTGAACATTTTGTGTCAAATAAGAGCATGCGGCGGGGTAGCCTCCGCATGCCCTCATCGACAGTTTAGCCGACATAATGCCGCCAGTCCTAATCGAGCACGAATTCGGACAATTCGGCGGGGACCTTTTGCGCATCATGAAGCACGGCGACGTAATCAAGAAGTAAAGGCGAGGAGGCGCCGCCCACGTGGAGCGCGCCGACTTCTACGTCGCCCAGTCCGCTGCTGATGAAGCCGGTCAGCGGGCCGCCGCCCGGTGTGATCTGGGTCCAGCCCGGGCTGAGCGGGCTCGTTTCGGCGCCGTCCTGATACCACAGTGTGATATCGCTCCCTACCGTATCACTGAGAGCCTCGACGCAGAACATGAGCCCCTGGGAGGTACCCGGCGTAAAATCTTGCCCCGTATCCTCCCCTGCTCCAGCAGCAACGTCCCCATCGTCTGTAAAATAGACATCGCCGGTTAGACCATCCAATTGGAACATCCGGGTGCTGGTCTCGCCAGCCGGGGAGGGGCCCCAACCAGCGGCGTCAGCATCGTGGAGCCCAATAGACATCAGTCCGCCGGCAGGCATATTGAAAATGCAGATGAAGATAAGATTATTCCCGTCCGTCGGCAGGCTTAATCCGTCGCCAGGGACGGTTGTGAGAAACTGATCCCTCAGAGCGCCACCTTGGCGGATGGACATATTTCCGGCGCCATCGAAACTGATTGGCGGTCCGCCATTGCCCTGCCATTCGAGACCCGCGGGCCCAGTTTCGACCGGCTCGGTAGCAGGCCAGCCGAGATCAAGCATGGCGTGTGTAAAGGTATCCTCGAGAATCGTGGTCTGCGCCATGACGGATTGGCCCGAGAGGCCCAGCAAAAACGCCGACATCATCAAAGCCGCCAATATCGAGAGCGCGCCTTGACGGGAACTTCTACTTCTCTTTGACTGTCTCATCGTTCTTTCTCCTCTTTTCATTTGAGTTGTCCTCACCTAGAGAAAGGCACCGACCCTTGACGAGCCGTCCCCCCCTACGACATGCTTCCACGATTACTCCTTTCCCCAGATATGTAACCCCCCACGGGTGCCGATCAGACCTCGGCGCGCGAACGATTCGGCGCAACCGGTTTTCACGGGTGGTTGGGAGGGGCCCCATAGCCCGTGCCAAACCCCCACGTATCGTGGTACCAAACGTCGCCTTTGCTAACCGTCCCGTTCGTGGGATCGTAGAACAACAATGGCAAGAGCGGCTGAGCAACGTCGTCCCCCCCCGCGTCTTGCCACCACCCGAGGTCGGGACCCGCGCTCACCATTGACCAGTGATAAGCCGAGAAAATCCAGAAAGGCGGCAGATTGTAGTCCTTCGAATTAAAAAACACGCTGGCGTTTTTGCCTTTTGGGGTTGTCCACGTATTGCTGTTGAAAAAATCAAAGGGAATCTCGGTGATATAAGCGATGGGAGTCGTTAACCTTTTTCCGATTGTTTGGGCCGAGTAGTCCGTTCGAAGAAACCAACTCATCCTGGGATTTTTATCGTTAGGACGCGTCCAATAGGCCAGATTGCGGCCATAATCCGTTTCATAGGCCCGCAACGCGGTGACGATGGCCTTCATGTCAGCCTTTGTTCGTGATATCTTGGACCGGGTCTGCGCTTCCAGGAAATTGGGAACGGCAATGGCCGCCAAAATCGCGATGATCGCCACCACGATCAGAAGCTCGATCAAAGTGAATGCTTTCCTGTTATTGCGATGGCCGCGCAAGCACGGGGCAGTGTAACCGGATAAATCCGTATGCGGCGCACTCGAAAGGCATCGACTGAGGTTTTTGAGCGTTTTGTCGCCGACGTGATTGGAATGGGCAGTGTGGTTCGTGGCGACTTCTCGGAGAGATGCGGCGACTTGGAAGCACTGGGCTATAGGCACGCCGTGACGACTCCTGCCAAGGGCCGCAAAACCGCTTCGGACTGGTTGCCATGAGGACACCGAGTGCTCGTGCCGTTAAAAACGGGGATAGAATTTTCTCTCATGTCCACCGACAGTGAGGCATGATAGAGATGCGCCTGCTTTTTGTCAAGCCTTTTTTCAGGATCTTTTCCTAATGGTCCGCTTCCGTGGAATATGCCACAGAACCCGGACTGGCTAAGACGGGTCAGTTTTGGTCAGCCCCTTGGATATCTACAACCGTTTCCTTAGTCGCATGTGCGCTATTCCGGGCCCGGGATTTCGACTTCCCAACAACCGCAAAACCTCTCTATTCAAGAGATTATCGCCATAACCTCTTTATTGTCAATACCTCACGTGCATCCAAGGCAAATTTCGCGTGCGTGGTTCTTAGGCAACTTGATTCGGCCATAAGGTAATTCTTAATCGCCTGGAAGCCCGCTTCTATTTCGTGTGAACACCCGGTGTAGAGTAACCATTGTACGTTCATCGCGGGGATTTGAGGAGGTTGCCTTCCTCCTCCACCGCTGTAACACGTATGCATCATTTTAACGCACACTGTTTCGTCATCCCCAAATTCCAGTGTAGTGTCTCACGCTGATTGCAGATTACCCAGTGTGGCGCGGGCGCGGCGGACTTTTTCGAGAATCGTCTCGGTCTTGGCGGTCCAAGTAATGGATCGGGGGTCCTTGTTATGAGCGTCGATATAATCGGTAATGGTTTGAATCAGTTCGGGCACATCGGCGAAAGCTCCGCGCCGGATGCACTTGTCGGTCAGGTCGCGGAACCAGCGTTCGATCAGGTTGAGCCAGGAACTGGAGGTTGGCGTGAAGTGCATATGAAAGCACTTGTGGCGCGCCAGCCATTTGTGGACCTTGGGATGTTTGTGCGTCGCATAGTTGTCGGCGATGATGTGCAACTCCAACTCGGCCGGGGTCTGCGCGTCGATGAGTTTGAGGAACTTGATCCATTCCTGATGGCGATGGCGGCTCATACACGTTCCGATCAGTCGGCCTTGCGCCAATTCGATCGCGGCGAACAGCGTCGTCGTGCCGTTGGGT